>PWVB01000569.1 GCA_003562365.1 Anaerolineae bacterium | reverse complement strand
AAGGGGGCGAGACCATCACCTGGACTATGGCCTTGCTACTCCCTCAGTACGAGTCTAGGCTTTCTGATATTATGCATCATTCAGACCGTACTGGAATTGTCTCAGATCCGTTGTCCCGAGCTCTCCAAATCCGATCTGGCAGCCAATAGATAGGTCTTGGCTATCCGCATTGATCCATAGGTCCAAGACACTGAGCGAGAGCGGAGCTTGGTGCGCAAGCTTTCCGGTAGCTAGAAACTTCATTACGGGGGCGGGAATGTCAGAGTAGTCTTCAAACCTTCCCGACCCCTGTATTTGTGCGCTCGGACGCCACATGATATAGTATGACGGTTAACCTTCGTTGAAGCGATGACCTCAGAACAGGAAATGGAGTCAATGCGGGAAGCGTCAAAGTCCGCGGTGCGTGTTCCGCCCGTAGATCCCCTGCCCCTTGAGGGGCTGATCGAGCTCATCGAGCGCCGCTATGGTGTTGACCTTCGCCAGTACCGTCAGCGCTTTCTCGGACGCAGGATCCGATCGCGGATGATGGCCCGTGGCGTTGCCGATTGCACCGCCTATTCTCGGCTGCTGCGAGACGATCCTGGCGAATATGATGCGTTGCTGGAGGCGTTGTCAATCAATGTCTCTCGCTTTATGCGCGATCGGACTGCGTTCAGCGTGCTGCGCGACCAGGCGCTGTCGCCGTTGCTGCAGGAGCGAAGGTCCAGCAGTGCTCGCCGGCTGGCGCTGTGGAGCGCCGGATGTGCAACGGGCGAAGAGCCCTATTCGGTTGCCCTCCTGTTGGCGGAGTCTCTTCAGTCGCGACTTTCCCGCTGGCGTCTGACCGTGCACGGCACCGATGTCAGCGCGAAGGCGCTGGCATGGGCCCGACGAGGGTGCTATCGGCCCGAGAGCTTTGGGGATCTTGATGCGCCGTATGTCCAGCGCTACTTCTCCTCGACGGTGGGTGGCTTAACCCTCGAACGGCGGATCCGGGATCTTGTGACCTGGTATCGACAGGACCTCCGGACGACGCCGCCTCTGCCTGCATATGATCTGATTCTATGCCGCAATGTCTTGATCTACTATGATCGGGCTGAACAGGAGGCTATCGTCAGTCATCTGATTGATCATCTGGTGCCGGGGGGATATCTGATGCTCGGTATGGTGGAGATGCTCCCCCCCTCTCAGACAGGTCGGCTGGTGGTTGTGAACGCGCGGCATCGTCTCTATTGCAGAAGTCCGTTATCCTGATGGCGGGTATTTGATCAGGGGGTGAAACTTGACAGCACAGCCGGTAGGTGCAGACGGGGCGGACCGGCGCCGGGCCCGTCAGCTGAAGGTGCTTATAGCGATCTATGGGACACTGATGGTGGCTACGCTCCTGACGTCCATCGTGCGGGGTCACGGCTGGGCCGCCGTGCTGGCCCAAGGAGCATTGCTGCTCTTTCTGGGCGTCTGCTATATCCTGCTGCGCCGGGGCCGGCTGACGGCTGCCGCGTTGCTCTTTCTCGCAAGTTGGATCGCTCTCCCGCTGGGGGCGCTCCTGTCACCCGCTGCTGGCTGGATGCAGTTTGTCACGCTGCCCTACCTGCTGCTTCCCACGACAGTGGCTGCCAGTATGCTCTTCCACCCACGAGCGTCTTTCGGCGTGCTGCTGGTCACCGTGAGCCTTTACCTTGGTGTTGTGGGGGCGCGGGGAGGGCTGGCAGTGGTCAAGGGCAGTGCTCTGGTAAGCGGTGAGATCCTGTACCTGATCATGCCGCTGGCCTCCGGTCTGATATTGGCTACCCTGTCATGGCTTTTCGGACGCGATATGGCCGACGCGCTGGCTCAGGCTGATGAGAGTGCCCGGGAGGCTGAGGCTCAGCTTGATGCCAGCATCGACGTGGTGGCCGAGTTGGTGTTGGCAGCTACCCGGGTGGCGAGTCTGGCAGAAGATCTGACGACGACTATGGCCTACATCAACAACGGGGCCGAGGAGATCGCTGAGACAACGGGACAGGTCGCGGTCGGTGCCGGCGATCAGGCGCACGAGGTGGAACGAGTATCGGAGTCGGCAGCAGAGCTAGCCGTCGTCACGCGGCGGATCGCCGCCGACGCCCAGGAGGTCCACGCCGCGTCGACAGAGAGCGAGCAGCTGGTCCACACGACCGTGGAGATGCTTCGGGCCCTGCAGCGACGCCTGGAGGCCATCGATCGGGTGGTCAAGCTGGTGGACAAGCTCGCCGATCAGACAAGCCTCCTGGCGCTGAATGCCGCCATTGAGGCCGCCCGCGCCGGAGCCGCGGGCGCGGGGTTCTCAGTGGTTGCTGAAGAGGTGCAGCGGTTGGCCGAGCGTTCGGCTGCCGCGGTGCGAGAGATTGGGGAGATAAGTCATGAGGTGCGCGAGAGTCTGGATCCGGTCCGAGAGGCGATCTCTGCAGTGGATGTCGGAGCCCGGCGTTCCCGCACCCTTGTTCAGGGGGTCGCGACGATGACGGGTCAGCAGGGGCAGGCGTCTGATGCTATGGTTACCGCCGTCGGTGGTATCGCTGTGGTGGCCGAGCACAACGCGGTTGCCACCGAGCAGATCGCGGCGTCGATAGAGGAGCAGCTTGCCTCCATTGAGCAGGTCGCTGTCTCAACGCGCCAGCTGTCCGAGGTCGCCGGAGACCTACGGGCCATCATCGCGCGTCAGTTGGCCTCTGCGGACGGACGCCGCAGCATTCGACAGCGGCTATGCCCGAGCCTCGGCGACTCGCCCATGTTGGCCGAGCTGTGTTTTGACAACGCCCAGGTAGATCTAGTTCGTGACTACTGCATGGGCGATTTT
>PWVB01000308.1 GCA_003562365.1 Anaerolineae bacterium | reverse complement strand
GTCAACCTGACATCTCTGCTTGTCGGTCGTATCTGGCTTTGACGTCGGCTGGATCTTCTACCCTGGGCACAGCCTGAAGACCTTGCCAATACTGCTCTGCTAGCAGGCAACATTTCAAGTAATCGTGCAACTGAGCGACAGCAAAGCCTCTTATTCAGACAAGGCCATTATGCAGTACCAACATCCGTGATACCAATGAATCGGCAGTCCGTCGGAACACTATCAGAGACGATCCAAATGAGAGGGGGCGGAGTGAACTCCGCCCCCTCTTTCGTTCGTCACCCCCACGTCCCGACTCGTCGTGACGCCGTAATCTCCCGAGTCTAGATCTGAGCCGTGCGGCGCCTTAGCACCAGCAACCCTGCCCCGGCCATGATGACTGTCAGTGCGATCCAGGGCGCCAGAAGAGCCACCCTGCTAATGGGGTAAGCGGTGCCGCCAACGGGTATGGGGCGGTACGGGTCCTCCTTCAATGGGTCGACGTAGGTTGAAACCCAGACGATGTAGTCCGAATGTGGGTTTATCACCTTGCCATATACCTTCACCGTCCAGGTTCCGGGTTCAGGCTCGAGGAGGATTACCCATTCGGGTTTCTCCCACGCCCCTGAATATATGTTGTCAGAGTCTTCTCCTAACTCAACCTCGCTTCCGTCAGGCCGCTCAATGATGAGGTCGAGGTCAGAGCCCGGCCAGTTCAGTGTTACCCTCACATACTCTGTGCCTGGCTCGACATCGAAGGTGCCGGCAACCACTGTCTCGCCCTGGCCTACCTGGCCGGAGAAGTCGGCCTCCAGGGGCCAGCCACTTGCCTCCAACGTGAACGTAACGAAAACATTCTGCAAGTCATACAGGTCGTCGACAAAGAAGTATTCCCCTCCGGTCTCCTCTGCCATCCACTGCAGCAACGCTTCCCCTACTTGGCCCGGATGGTCCGCCAATCCAACCGTGTATATGGGGATCATCGGGTCATTATCCTTGCATTGTTGAACATAATCATCAGGCGCGGGCGCCCTGTTGTGATGGCCGTCTGACAGGAATAGTATGACCGGAACGTGGTCTTCAGAGCCTCTATCCTCCAACTCCTCAACTGCCAGTTTCAAGCCCGCGCCAAAGGAGGTGGCGCCGCTTAAGCTTATGTTCTCGATCTCCGTTCTTGCATGTTCGAAATCGCTTGTGAGTTCCAGGTGGCGCGTTGCTGTGGACCCGAACGAAACAACCGCCACCCTGTCATGCGGCATCAGCGTGTTTACAACTAAGATGGCAGCATCCTTCGCACCCCGAATCCTGGCTCCCCGCATGCTTGTGGACCTGTCCAGCACAAGGACGAGATCAACCGGGACGTTTGCTTGGTCGCCGGTGGTGAAACTCCAGGACGTGGAGAAGGGACCCCACCCATCCTCAGTACCTGCCCTCATATTCCAGTAGTAGGTCACCCCCGCTTCCAATTCGAAGGGCAGTGCAAAGGCAGTGCCAGTGATAGGGCCATAGTCCACCTGACTGTCGAAGACCAGGTTCTCAGGCCCGTAGGGAGGCTTACTCACGTAGAGCCCGTACTTGGTCGCCCCAGGTACCTCCCTCCACTTAAAGGTTGGATTCGTAAACACGTTTGTGGCGCTATGAGGCGGTGTCAAGTGAATCGGCGCAAAATCAGTAAAAGTAGTTACCAGATCCAGGTAAGTCTCTGCCAGCCAACCCGCTCTGCCGTCGGCGTGGAGTTCCACATACCACCAATGATGGCCATCCGATTCTACACCGTTATCCGGGTGGTATTTGACCTGGCTCACGGTATGGTAGGGTAGTCTAGCAATGACGTTGTCGTTGATTTCCGGCTCTGCACGGAAGTTAACTGTGGTAGCAGTTGTGCGAACAAAGTCGCCAGGCGAGAATTTCAGCAACTGTTGCTCATACGTTATCTGCTTGACCGCACAAGCGTCGGCAACGATCGTCACGGTCTCGTCACTCGGAGTCTTCCAGCCACGCGTATCCCTGAACTCGACGGTGTAATCCCCAACCGGCACATCGTTGACATAGTCCCCACTACCCTTCCATTCCGTGTCAGGGCCGTGTGTAAGCCGCCATTTCGCTCCAGCCTCCCTTGCCATCTCTGGCTCGAGTATCACAGTGACCGAGCCCCTCTCTTGTGGATCAATGGGAATAGTGATGCTGTGATACTGGCCACTCTGTGTATATTTCCTTGGGATGGCGAGAAGAGGCTCCATGCACGCCGACACATGCATCTCCAGGGGCAGATCGGTGTCAACATCGTCATCTATCGTAATGGGGTATGTGACACGAAAACCCCCGATTCGGCAACTGCTGGTGTAGATGATCGCTGGCCCAATATTTGCCGCTTTGAAGTGAGCCGGGACCGCGTGCCCCTGATATTCCCTGTTGAACAAGTAGTTATAATCAGCTATGTAGAACTCCAATGCCATTAGAAGGCCCTTGATGATACTGGGTTTTCTGACAAACATTGCCTTGTCGAGATGGCCAAGAGACTTGAAACTCTGCAGCCACCGTTGGTAATCACCATAGTCCCACCATATGTAGTCACCCGACCGTCGGTCAATGCCGATTGTTACTTCCCCGTGCGGCACACCCACCTCGATGCTGCCGGCAGGCGACGGGTTGAGAGTCACGATGCTCTCCCTTGTGATATTCCACCAATCCTTGGTTATCACCGTTATTGTCAGTTCTGCCTGATCACCCGGCTTAACGATAGGGGGATCTAATTTCGTTGTTATCGTAAACAGTTCGTCTGCAAACGGGACTAAGGCGAAGTTTAGCGTCGTACTCTC
>PWVB01000103.1 GCA_003562365.1 Anaerolineae bacterium | reverse complement strand
TGATGGCGATGGTGATACCGTCACCGTCATACCCCAGGTCGTTCACGACATCGGTCGCACCGATCAGCGGCACACTGGCGCCCAAGGCCGGCTCGTGGATGGGCGCGCGATGGACGGCCTTTACGCCGGGCAGCGCGCGGATCTCATTCAGCCGGTTCAACGGAATCAGCGCCTGGATACCGTTGTAGGCAACGGTGTAGTTGGAGATGACCTCCACTTCCAGGGCTTGCAGCTTCGGCTCCAGCTGCGCCTGCGCCTGCTCAAGCCCGCGCATATAATTGTCGAGGGCAGCTTCACTCATCAGCTGATTGCCCGCCATCCGCTCGGCATACTCGACAGCCAGCGGCTTCTGCTCCAGCTCGATGATCATCAGCGCTTCGCCCTCTACGAGGTCCTCCAGGGCCCGAGGGACGTAGCCGGTCGTCTCAACGAATTCCTGCGCCGACAAGCCATCCGCGAAGAGTGCCTGAATGTCGGCCGGAACCTCCTCGAGATCCCGCGGGGCCTGGCGTTCCCCCGGAGGTATGGGCGCGGTCAGCGCCTCGGGGGGGGCAGCAGACGCCGGCGGTGCTGCCCAGGAGAGGGGCAGCAGCCCCACCAGCAAGGCTGCAATAAGGGGTAACTTCCAGAGTTGGTTACGCATAGTACAGTTCTCCTTGTATTCTTGTATGCACCTACAAAGGGGACACTTGCCCAATGGAGAAGGCATATGCTACTCAGCGGCTGTCTTTTTCGGTCACCACCTCCCTTCCGCCTACTGCATCCCAGAATAGTCGTGCACAAGAGCACCTTCTTTATGGTTCCAGTCATAGAAGACGCGCACGCTTTTGTTACCGATTCATCCTTTCACAGAATATCATACCTGAGCTTTCTTGTCAACACGGTCTGAATCAGTCAGGCTGCTGCTCAATCAACGAGCGCCTATCCGATCTCTTACCGTTTGCGGTCGATTGCGCGCTCCCGTCGCGATGCTATACTCAGATTGGTAGATTGTATCGGTCGGTCTGTCGTCCCTGCGTTGCCCCCTTGCCGATCGCGGATAGGTCTGAAACGCGTTGGCCCTTCACCGGTAAGATGAGGTGAGTTTGCCGGATGCTGCATTCTCTTGGATGCCCTTCACCCAGTTAAAAGGAGCGACGGATGGCAAGACGCGCAGTCATAGTGATAGCAGGTATGGTGGCTTTGGCTCTTCTATTTCTCTTCATGGGCATCGCGAGCACGTCGACGCCCTTGCATTTGGTGGCCCAGGCCGCAGAGCTAGCGATACCGGACAACTGCTTTGCCGGACAGCAGGCGAGCGGATCTGACTATCTGATCTGCACTCCGGGTACCGGTCAGCCAGATTGGAATGGCGACCTCCTTCTCTATGCACATGGATACGTGGCCATTACCGAGCCTATCGGGATTCCCGCGGATCAGATGGTCCTGCCCGGCCCCTACGGACCCGTTGCCGTTAACGATCTCGTGACCGACATGGGCTACGGCTTTGCGACCACCAGCTACCCCACCAACGGCCTGGCTGTCCTCCCGGCAATCGTGGACCTCATTGATCTGATCGATCTCTTTACAACGGCAGTGACGACACCCACACGGGTGCTGCTGACCGGTGTCTCCGAGGGCGGGCTTATCACCACGCTGGCGATCGAGCAGCACCCAGACGCCTTCGACGGCGGGATGGCGCTCTGCGGCCCCTACGGTGGATTTCACGAGCAGGTGGATCACTTCGGGGACTTCCGTATCGTCTTTGACTATTTTTTCCCAGGGTTGATGCCGGGGGAGCCGGTCACGATCCCGACTTGGTTGATGGATACCTGGTCGACAAGCTACTTTTCGTCTATGATCCTGCCGGTGATCGAGGATCCGGCCAACGCCCCCACGATTACCCAGCTCCTTACAGTGACCGGTGCCGCACCTTATGAATTCGATCCTCCCACCAGCACCGCCACTATAGAAAAACTGCTTTGGTACAATGTCTTTGCCACCGAGGACGCCAAGCTCAAGCTGGGTGGCCAACCTTTCGACAACACCACTCGCGTTTACAGTGGTTCAGAGGATGATGGCGCGCTAAACCTTGGCGTCACTCGTATCGAGGCCGATGAGGCGGCCATTGATGAGATTGAGGCCTTCTACCAGACTTCCGGCGATCTGCGCAGACCTCTCGTGACCCTCCACACCACCGGTGACTTCGTGGTGCCCTACTGGCACGCTGCCCTTTACCAGGAGAAGGTAACGCAGGCCGGACGCGATGCGCTCTACCAACACTTCGTTACCGATGTGCACGGTCACTGTACATTTGGTGCCCTAGACGTTATCGAGGCCTTCTGGGCTCTTGAGGAGATGCTGCCGCAGCCCTTCTTCCTGCCGCTGGTTATGCGCGCGGCGACGACCTACTAGCTCTGTCTGAGCCTGGCGGGTTGACGAAAGTGGCCGGCTCCCATCAAACTCAACAATGAGCGCGCAGACCGTTCGGTCTGCGCGCTCATTATATGCGCCAGGCATGTCGTATGTCTAGGAGGTGAAAGACCTCTGCGGGCCATGATGACCGGAACCGGGAGTCGAAGCAAGGGTGTCCGCTGCGAGGCGGAATCTGAAGGAAACAGCCTGTCCACGGACAGGAGGACAAAGCTCAGACCCGACGAACAGAGACCGAATAGAAGGCCAGCGCTGCGGGGTAACCTAGCATGACGTGGGGAGGCCCAATCGTCATCCAGAACGCAGTGAGGGTAAATCCGGCGGGTACTGAGGGAAAGAGATACGACTTACCCTGGGAGATCTCTCTATCTGTCTGGGCGAACCAGACTACTGGGA
>PWVB01000405.1 GCA_003562365.1 Anaerolineae bacterium | reverse complement strand
TCGGACCGCGAGATTGATCGACTGATCAGGTATTGGCGATCGGCAACAGAGCCGGTCGAGAGTACCGAGATCAAGACCCTGTCGGCAACTGGGCTCAGCGTGGAGGAGATAGCGACCCAGCCGGCGCTCTTCCCTACTTTTGACGAACCGACATCAGCGGAGTTCGAATTCGAGGACGAACTGCTACCCTCCGCGGTGGAGGTCTTCCTCGCTGAGAACCGGGCTTCCACCTCGCTGCTGCAGCGTCGCCTGAGAATCGGCTACACGCGCGCCGCCAGACTGATGGATCTGCTGTCAGATATGGGTGTGGTCGCAGATGAAATGACAGGCCAATCTCGGAAGGTCAATCGGGCCGTCGGTGAGGAGATCCTGCGATCCATTAACACCGGAGAGCCGACCTCGACCGAGGATCCGCCCTTCTAGCTCGCTTCTGTACGTTCTTTCAGCTTAGGCCAGCAGACTCGGCGATTGTGCTCGGTGGATTCGGTGACGATATGGGAAATTGTCTGCCCGATCCGCTGAGGATCAAACTCTCATGGCGCTTAGCCGATTAGTCAGCGCTGGCACACCCCTCTAGCGAAACTGGTTCTTTGGGATTTCGCCGGACAAGCCCATATCTAGGGGGCATAGACAGCGAATCGCCGATACCCTTACAAGTCCAGATACAAGCGTTGGAACAGCATTTCGACACACAGGATGCCGTAACATCAGCGGCGTTTGAGGGTTTTGAGCCGGTTGTTGAGCCCCTCCAGAGATTCACTGCTGCGCCGATCGCGAAAGTAGTTGGCAATCTGTAAGAGCCAAAAGAGTCAATTGCCTAGGGTGGTCAAGAAGAAATCGAAGCAGTCCAGATCCTGGCGGCGCGCCTTAGCGGTCCATTTATCTAGCCGTTGGATTCCCTGTTCAAAAGTCAACGGTCGGTCCAAGATCACCGTAAGTTCTTCGCGCAGAGTATAAGTTTTAGCCGTGGGGAATGGGAGAACAGTCAGCGCAGGGTGCCCCGGTCATCGGCGGTGAGATCCGCATTGTTCTTACGTATGACCCAGAGTGCCCCTTTGAGTTGCGCCTACTCGGCTTCTGGGAGTTCGCGTTTGAGTCGGCGACATTCTTGTTTGCGCACGGTGTCCACGCTCTGCCGATAGTTCTTGGCTACGTGATAGCGGTCAGTGACCACTTGGAGAGAGATTCCGGGGTGCGCCGCGGCAACGCTTGGGCGGCATTAACGTACCCGTCCCGTATATCCACCATACAGTCTCCAGAGTCGGCCACAAGCGAGGGGGATTTGTCTCTAGAAACTGCCGCACCGTCTCTTGTCTGCGATTGGGCAACACCGCCAGGACAGCGACGTGTCCAGCGGCTTGTTGTGTCGTGATCACGGCTACGTAGTTGCCACGGCCTTTCTTGAGCGCGATTTCGTCAATCCCGATCACGCCTAACGCGTCGAACTCTGCCCAGTTCACGGTGGTGCTCACACGACGGATGAGCGCGCCTTGCACAGCATCATAGCCGACCTGTTCCTTGCGGCTCACATCTTCCACGGTACTGTTGACCAACAGGCGCAGCAGGTACGCGTCGTACGCTTCCGTGTGGGGGCTCTTACACGTATACCAGTCCAACTGCTGCGGAGTGATTTTGTCTCCGCAGTGCGGGCAGACGGGCGCAGATGCGTTGGTTAAAGCAGATACCAAGCGTAGAATTTCAGTCGAGATTCTAGTAGGTATTGGAGAACGATGCAGGATGAGTCACGCAGAACGATGGCAGGGATTCAGTGCCCTGCCAATAGGTGTTGAGGTCCGCCTGGCGCAGTTACCGCCGCTGTTGGCGCGCCAGGGGGTGACGCTGGCCTATCTATTCGGCTCCCTGGCCAAGGGCACGCTGGAACGCGACGTGGACCTGGCGCTCCTCAGCCCCTTGATACCGCCCTCTGCCTTGCGCGAGACCCTCGTCATGCATTTGGGCACGCAGCGCCTGGACATCGTCGATCTGGCGCAAGCCCCACCCCTGTTGCGCTTCGAGATCCTGCGCACCGGACGGCTGCTGTACGTTGCGAATGCAGACGTGCAGCGGCGCTTCACCCTGGAAACTCTCCGTCTCTACCGCGATACCCAACCTTTGCGGACGCGCCAAAGCCATATCTTACGGGAAAGGTTTGCCAGATGATTCTCAAACGCGACAGCATCGAAAGCCGGCTCAAGGAGCTGGACCGCATCCTGCAGGAATTGCGCAAATACGCGGATATCACGCCGGAGACGCTGCGGGCAGACCTCAGCCAACAGTGGATCATCGAACGCGGGCTGATCGCAGCGGCGACCATCGTCTTTGACGTGGGCGATCACATTCTGGCCGGGTACTTCGGTGATTATGGGCCCACTTACGAGGATGTCCTGTGGGGCTTGTACGATCACGGCGTCGCATCGGCGGCCCTCTATCCGCGCCTCCAGGGGTTAGGGGGTCTGCAAAACATCCTGGTGCATCGCTATTTGGACATCAACAGCACCGAGGTCTGGCAGCATTATCAAAAGGGGCTGGAGGTCTTCCCCAGTTTGCGCGCGAGATCCTCGCGTGGCTGGACCACACGCCAGCGCAGTGGTGTCATTCAGACCAAGGCCAACGACCGGTTGCCCGTAACCTGAGCTGTACCAGTCCATGACCGCAACCAGGTACATGAAACCTCGCGCGAGCGGAATGCACGTGATATAGGGTGGAAGGGGAGCGCGGCGCCACCATTGCTGAGGTCCGTTTCTCCCCAGCCCCCTCCAAACCGGACGAGCAAGTTGGCCCTGCATCCGGCTTTCCCGCATAACCATCCCAT
>PWVB01000091.1 GCA_003562365.1 Anaerolineae bacterium | reverse complement strand
CCTACATGGGACAGAGATCCACTTCGCATCTGGGCGTGTGGAGGCCTGGCTGGAGGAGCATTTGGAGGACACGCTTCTACCGTTCTTCACCCAACGCATGCCACTCGCCAAAGGCGCGGTCATCGTCAACTCGGTGGCGGCAGCGCACCGCATACTGAATCGAATTCGGCCTGTGTTCGCAAAGCACGGCTTGACAGTGATGCCCAACACCGGCTTGACGTCACAGCAACGACGAGCCCGCTCCTATCAAGCCGATTTGCTGATCGGCACTTCTACGGTGGACGTGGGGGTCGATTTCAAGATCAACTTCCTCCTGTTTGAAAGCCGAGACGCGGGAAGTTTTCTCCAGCGTCTCGGACGGCTGGGCCGTCACGATGGCTATCAGCGCGATGGTAAATCGTACAAGTTCAAGGACTTTGTGGCGTATGCACTGGTGCCGCCGTGGATCGAAGAGGCACTGTTTCAAGGTTATAAGGACGCCAATCCTTTGCTTGAGTATGGTGCAGTTGTGGATCGAGAGCGCTTGAATGATGCTGTAGAAGCTGCCTATCCGCGCACAGCGACTTTCGATGCCTATGCACAACTATGGGGCAGACTCCAGTCTGCCCGCACTATCTTTGCCCTGAATGGCCGGACTGTCCGAGAGCAGTATGCCGAAACGCGCAAGCGACTGGGGCAACGGTATGAGGCGACGTTCGACATTCGGCTGCGACCGGCTTTTGGTCACTACAAGCGGCTACACGACCAGCAACGCAAACTTTTGGACGAAGCCATCTCTTTCCGGGGCGGGAGTTATCTTACTTGCTGCATCATCGACGAGACTGAGGAGACTGTGGCCCGCTTCAAGACGGCGAGTTTACTGCAGATGGTAGCGAACGCAGAATTGGCGTGGCTGGGTGACAAAGACTTCTACGCTGCTGCGGAGGAAGCCGGGTTGCAGCCTCACATCTTTGAGCGTCACAAACCCTTGGCGTTTTTCCGGATGCATGGGTGGTGTGACAAACGGCGGGACTACCGCCTGTATCTTGACCACGACACAATGGGCTGGGACGCGAATCGACTTGGTAAGGCCCGATTGTTCAAAGGCTGGCATTTGGACGCCCCGGTGCCTGGGTTGAACACATTGAACAATCGGCTAAGCCGCCGTCAACTGCCGGCCTTCCTTTGTTTGGGATACCATCCCTTGGATCTGAAACGTATGCTGAGATTGCCCCTTCTTTTCGCGCTCTATCAGTTCGCAAGCCGAGATGGGATTGAGGGATGTGTTGCCTTTGGGCGCGAGGCCTTGTTGCTGGAAGCGCGACTATGGCGCAGCAACCTAGATTGTGGAGGCGGTGCCGCATTTATCTGTTGATGCCGAGATAAGGAGAGCGATATGGCAAACAGTGAGACAAAGATAGAAGAAGATTATCCACCTAGCTTTGATCTGGGAAATGGTACAGCGGAGGAGGAAGAAATCTCCCTGGCCCTTGAACCGCTCTTTTCAGCCCTATTGCGGGATGTGGTCGCTAAACAGTGGCCTGACGATGAGGTGATGACCGATTTTGTGGAGCACGTCGCCGGGCCGGTGTCAGATCATCTGGGGCATTTTGGGGCCAAAGGTGGCCAGTTCGTGGAGGGGCGTAGGGCGCAGGGGTTGAAAGTTGAAGAGCGCTATATCCCCGATCAGACAATGCGGAGCCACCTGATCAACGGCCTCTTCCCTGTGTTGCACCTGGCGAAGACGCTTCAAGCCTGGAGCGCTCCGCAGTTTCGCGCTTACGATGATACCGTGCGACGGCTTTTCATCGCCGCTTACGTGCTCCACGATTATCTCAAGTTGCCGCATGTCGAGGAGCAACTAGAAGAGGCCGGCTTCAGCCATCAAGACGCCATCGGCCCGGCACAGTTGGAAATCACTGAGCAAGTCTTTCGTCAGTGGTGCGAAACCTTGGGCCTGGGCGAGTTCCTGACGCCGCTCGGTGGCGTCGAGGCTGTGCTGCACGATCTAATCTACATCGCGGCCAACACACAGACGCGCTGGGGAACGCTGCATAATCTGAGCGTGCTACCTCACTTGACCCTGCATCCGGTCCAACGGGATCTGGCCGAGCAACTCAGTCGGATGGCCGACTATCTGGCCTACATCGCCCGCACGCCCCAGGAAGTTGCCACCAACGACAGTATCCGGCGCGAACTGGCGACGCTCAGCAATCAAACCGCCCGCTTCACCTTCCACCATCTGGCCGACAACCGAGGTGTGTTGAGCAATTTCATCCATAACGCCGCTCTGAAAGTGATGAGCGATGAGCACCGCGCGCCGCTGCTGTACGCACCCAGTGGCGTCGTCTACCTGGAACACAAGAAGGCATCTGCGGCGCCAGGGGTGACCGATGTGGCGGAAATGACTATCGAGAGAATCCAGGAGGCCATAGCGCGGCGGCTTCGTCTCTCGCTGGATGGAACCAAGCGAGACGGAAAAGGCTTGAAGTACGCCGATTACTACTGGCTCTTCTTCGACCTACCAACGTTCGTGGAGTTAGGTGTGTCCGTGGTTTTCAAGAATGTCCACGAGGGCAAGAAGCCTTCGTCCGGCAAGCGATACGCCAAGATGCAGAACAAAGGATGGCTCGATCCAGCCGAGGTCAATCTTAACTTGCCCGATGACGTACGGGCGGATCAGTTGGCTGAGTGGTGCTATCTAGCGGAAAAGCAGATCGCTGAGAAGTTGCCCGAATTCGACACCCAGGCATTCCTACTTAAGGCGATGGATCTACAAGCTATATGCGATCCGTTCGGGTCAATCCCACGGGACAACCGCGCCGGTGGTGTGGCCTACCACTG
>PWVB01000250.1 GCA_003562365.1 Anaerolineae bacterium | reverse complement strand
TGGTGGGCCTTCCGGCAATGGATTGACTTGGTGCCGTACAAAGCCGCGCGCGCCGGTCTTCCCGTGGTCCTTGTCAACCCCCGGGGGACGTCCAAGGCCTGCTCTGGCTGCGGTCATAGCTGGCGTTCCAATGGTCCCGATCACTCTCATGTTCGATGTGTGCGCTGCGGCCATGAGCTGAATGCCGATCTAAACGCGGCTCGCAACATCGCTGCGCTAGGGCTAGATGCGCTACCGCAAGGGCCGTCTCACACGGCCAGGTCAAACCACCAGACTGGGGACCTGGTACTCCGGCCCGCTGGAGCCTCTGGTGACACGCTGTCTGTGTCACCAAACTCCAACCGTTCTGGTTCCTTGTAGGAACCTCCCCTTTTTAGGGGAAGAGGATGTCAGAGATGGACTTGACCCCGCTGCACACTGGCGTATCTTGATAGGTATCGAGTTGCACGACCACTGCCATACTCACTCAGCCCCAGGCCGCTGTGCTGGTGCTGCGCGGTGCCGATGCCCTGCGCCTTCTTGGCTCAGTCAGACCCGCGCGCCCGGGCAAGCGTTTGGGACTACCTAAGGAACGGCTTGGAGGGAGAGAATGCTACGTACGCTGCTCATCATCGCGGCGGTCGGTGCCGCATGCGCCATAGTGATGGCGATTGGGCTGCAGATCAAACCTCGGCCCTTTGCGCCTTTCCCGGATACAGCGGGCGCTATGGAGAGCGTCCCGCTGCCTGAGGACCTGCCCGCTCCCGTGGCGCGCTTCTACCGCCGGCTCTATGGCGACCGGGTTCCGGTCATCACCTCGGCGGTCTTCAGCGGGCAAGCTGCGCTGCAACCCGTGAAGCCCTTCCCAGCCTTCCCTTCGCGCTTTCGCTTCACGCACGACGCGGGCCGGGGCTACCGGCACTACATCGAGATCACCTGGGCACGTCTCCTGCTCATCAAGGGGAACGAGCATTACCTCAACGGGAGAGGCAGTCTCGATCTGGGACCGATCGGCATCAGCGAGGGGCCGGAGATCGACCAGGCCGCCAACCTGGGTCTGTGGGCTGAGTCGGTCTGGCTGCCCGCACTCTGGCTCACCGACCCACGGGTGCGGTGGGAGGCGGTGGATGAGGTGACGGCAGTTCTGGTCGTGCCCTTTGAGGATAGGGAAGAGCATATGGTGATGCGCTTTGATCCCGAAAGCGGTATGCTCACATACTTAGAAGCAATGCGCTACCGCGAGGCAGACGAGCCTGGCAAAGCTCTGTGGATCTGCGAGGCGCTCCACTGGACCCAGATCAACGGTCACTTGCTGCCGCAGATCGGACGCATCACCTGGTTCGATCACGGCAAGCCGTGGGCGGTCTTTGAGGTCCACGACGTGGTCTACAACGTGGACGTGAGCCAGTACATCCGGCAGACGGGGCCTTAGTGGGTTCTGGGTTGCCGGTATCCGAAAACCAATCTCCAGGTATCAGTGTGCCGGGACTGAAGGAAGATCCCAAGTACGAGACGGGTCGGTTTGGCCCGCCACATACCCCATCCGCACAGCGCGCGGTCGCACGACAGGATTTGTAGTTGCTGGTACTGGTTCTGTTTCGGTGAAGCCAGTGTTCAGGTCTTGGTATAAGAAAGTAGAGGTGAGCGATGAAGGTGCTGATTGTTTACGATTCGGTGTTCGGGAACACAGAGAAGGTAGCGAGGGCAATGGGCGCGGCGCTGGAGGAGCCGGCAGAGGTCGCCGTGAAGCATGTCGGCGACGTGACGTCAGACGATCTGACAGGCGTGAGCGCGCTGATCGTAGGTTCACCGACGCGCAAGTTTACCGCGACGCCGGCCATCAAGGCGTGGATCAAGGGCCTGCCACCGGGCAGTCTGGAGGGCGTCCACGTCGCCGCCTTCGACACGCGCATCGAGGTGACAGACGATACGCCGGGAATTCTCAGGTTCTTCGTCAAGCTCTTCGGCTATGCTGCCGAGCCTATGGCAGCGAAGCTGGTCAAGAAGGGAGGCACGCAGGGGCTGGAGCCGGCGGGTTTCATCGTGGAGGGAACCGAGGGCCCGATGGGCGAAGGTGAGCTGAAGCGCGCCGCCGCCTGGGCCGCACGTATGCCGATCTAAGACGGCTCTGAAGTCACCGCAAGGACCGTTGAATGCACCCACGGTTCACGCTGATGGGCCTCCTGTTGTTGCCAGTTGCGCTGAGGATCGCAGCTTGCACTAGGACTACGTCCAAAGCGACGGGCCGGCTCAGCACGCCGGGGCCCAACGTGACCGTGATGGCGCAGTGCCGGTGGCTGACGGTGCCGGAGAACCGCGACGACCCCGGCGGACACCGGATAGACGCCAATGCCGCCGTCTGTCCAGCCCTGGCCTCGAGCTTGAGGACGCTCCGCCAGACCCACGACATCGTCCTGGTGGATCAGCGCCCGGAGAGTCGCGCCCGCTGACGTACGAGCCACCCGAGCGCGGCGATGTGGGAACCAAGGAGATAATCGCGGCCCTCCAGAGCTGCCCGGTGATATTGGATGCCCATCGGCGCTAGCGCACCACCAAGATGGCGATGCTGGACCTCTATGAGATACGCAAAGCCCTGGCGTGCAGGTTGTGCCGGCCTTGTGTGACAGTCTGGGCGATCAGGCAAGCATCTCAAACCCGCTTGAGCCCATAACTATGCGTCGCACGTCGGCGACAGAGGCGCTGGTGGTTGATACGTCTCAGTCCACGGGCCGAGCTACCGCAGCGCCAGGCATGTCGCCGTGGTGCGTCAGCTCCAGTTTAGGGTAGTGGCAAGGGGTGTCGGCGTCCAGCACGAGACCGCGGTCCAAGCCGATCTTAGGGTTTGCTAATCCATAACGTCCCAATCGCGCGCCCAACGTCGCCAGGCTGAGCCGCTAAAAGGGCCGAAGGCTCGCAGATCTCAAACGCGAAAGCAGCGTGCCGGATAGGCCAAGCTTCACTCGTGCGGTAAGGTATACCTTTACGAGCCCTCAGCGATGGTGGTCGTGATAGCCCACCTGAGTCGATGTCGTCTGACGTCGGACAGGGGGCCCGGTCTCACGCCAGTGGTCCGGTCAGATCAAACTGCTCCCGCAAAGCGGCGATCAATGCCCGCGCTTTCTCCTGGCTGTCCGCCTCTGCAAACAACCTCAGCACCGGTTCAGTGCCCGAGAAGCGCATCAAGGCCCAGTTGTCGTTCTGCAGGAAGAACTTAGTCCCATCCAGCGTGGAGATTCGTTCCACAGGATAGGGTCCGATCCGAATGGGCTCGGCGGCATGCTGCTCGATCAGCGCGTCCAGATGTCGTGGAAGGATGACCCGCATCTCCGGCGTCGCGGGGACGTTGGTCTCAACGGCATATAGATGCCCGGTCATCGCATAGACCCGCTCCAGGAGCTGCGAGATCCGCTCACCCGTTTTGGCCAGCATCTCCACCACCAGAGACGCCGCGAAGATCCCGTCCTTGCCCAGAATGTGCCCGCGGATCGTCAGGCCGCCGCTGGATTCGCCCCCCAGCAGTGCGTTGTGCTTGACCATCGCTGCCGAGACGTGCTTGAACCCCACCGGCACCTCAAAGGCCCGCTCCCCAAAACGCTGCGCCAGTCGATCCAGAAGGTGCGTGGTCGCCAGATTGCGGACCCCCCCGCCGCGCTCCTCGCGCACCTCGTGCATATACCAATAGAGCAGCAGCAGTATATCGTTCACGGTCACGTAGTCGCCGTTTTCATCCACGATGGCGATCCGGTCAGCATCGCCATCGGTCGCCAGCCCCAGGTCATATCCTTCGTTCCGTACGTGGGTCATCAGGAGCCGCAGCGCTTCCAAGTCGGGAGCGGGGGAACGCCCACCGAATAGGGGATTGTGACGCTCGTTGATGAAGGTGACCCGACAGCGGGCCTCGGTGAGGATGATGCCCAAGGTGAGCTGACTCACACCGTACATCGGGTCGACGATGACCCGCAACCCCGCCTCCCGAATGGCAGCCAGATCGATGAGATGCTCTACTGCATCGACATATTCGTTGCTGAAATCCTGCTCCTGCACCACATCGGCGTCCAGCGCCAGATCCAGATCGATTTTTATCACGTCGGAGGTGGTCAACTGATTGACCTCTGCCTCAATCTGCCGCACCTCCTCGTCCGGCAGCAGCGATCCATCGCTCCGGAAAACCTTGAGGCCATTCCACTCCGGTGGATTGTGGCTGGCAGTGAAGATCAGCCCATAGGCCGCCCCCACCTTGGCCGTGGCATAGGTCACCAGCGGCGTGGGGGCATCCTCGTCCAGTATCACCGTGGGGATGTTGTTCCCGGCAAAGACCTCAGCGGCAGCCCGCGCCGCTCGATCGGCCAGGAAACGCCGATCATAACCGATCAGGACCCCTTGAGCCTCCTCGTTCCGACGGATCACAGCATTGGCCAGCCCCTGGCAGAGGCGCCGGACGTTGTGAAGCGTAAACCCCTCACCGATGACGGCTCGCCATCCGCCCGTCCCAAACGCAATGACATTCAGCTCCTCGTGACGCCGCGGACGGTAGATCCGCTTCTGCAGGATAAAGGCGGCTTGGGTCAGATCCTCTCGGGTGTTGATGCCCAATACCTCGTCCTGATCGTAGATCTGGTAGCTGTCGACGCGCTTGCCGCTCCGGATCAGACGGTGAGCACTATCCGTCAGCCGATAGTCTCCATCCATCGGCGAGGGAGCCAGGCTCTCGAGGGTTGTGAAGATCGTCGGCGCGTGCACCAGATAGGCACCTACGTTCAGCTCGCGGATCTCGCGCACCTCCGGAGAGGCCTCCGTCTCCTCGATGATGTCGATGATCCTGCCGGCTGCATCCCGGATAATGCGACCATAAGGTAGAGGCTCCTGCACCACCGCCGTAAGCAGTGTCAGGTGTGCTTGCTTCAGCCGGTGCCGATTCAGCATGCCGCGGATGGACGTCGGGCGAAAGAGCGGCGTGTCACCATAGAGGATCAGCAGGTCGCCTTCATAGTCCGCCAGCAGGGGCGCGAGCTGCAGCACCGCGTGCCCGGTGCCCAGTTTCTCTTCCTGAACGATCGTAGTGATGGCAGGTGTATCGAGGTGCGCTTCAATCTCGCTGTCGGGTCGTGGCGTGACCACGAAGAGGTCCTCCGGCGCCACGACCTGCAGCGCATTGCTGACGACATGATCGATGACCTTGACATCGCCCAAAGGCTGCAACAGCAGCGGCACGCCATCCTCGGCGATTGTCTCCTCCCCGGCTGCCAGTATCACCGCCTTCAGCCTGCGGGATGCGATCCCACCTTTATACGCCGACATAGCCACCCCCCTCACCTAGCTTCGCCATCCATCCGACGCCATGGCAGAGCCGCTGACCGCGCAGCTGACTACCAGTTCGTGTACGAGCCGTCCCGACGGTGCAGATGCGGCGCCTCCCAATAGCGGAAGGACTCCGACTTGAGATAGGCCTCGTTGACCTCAATCCCCAAACCCGGTGTCGCCGGTACCGGAAACCCCGTACCCTCTAACGTATGCTGCAGGGGGAAGATCTCGTCGGGTGGATAATCCTGACGCTCCGTCGGGGAGATGCGCACCTCCATCCAGGCAAAGTTCGGCACCGCAGCTGCCAGATGTACCGTCGCCGCCGTACAGACTGGACCTAGAGGATTGTGCGGCATCAAGTCGATATAGTGGGCTTCTGCCCAACCTGCCACCTTCTTGGCCTCGGTGAGCCCGCCCACATTGCAGACGTCGACCCGCACGAAGTTCGTCAAGCCCTGCTCAATGTAGGGCAAGAACTGCCACTTGCTGGCAAACTCCTCACCCACGGCGAAGGGGATATCCGTCATCCGCCGAAGCGTCGCGTAGGCCTCAGGTGTCTCATCGCGGATGGGCTCCTCCAGGAAATCCAGTGTGCCCGGGGGCATACGCTGGCAGAAGGAGGCTGCCTCAGCAACGCTGAGACGATGATGGTACTCGACGCCTAACACCGGTGCCGGACCAACCGACTCGCGAATCCTGGGCATCCAATCCGCCGTCACACCGATCGATTCCCGCGGTTCATAGAGAGTAGGATCATCGTACGTCGCGCCCTCTTCGGTGATCGGTCCGTGCGCCGCGCCCACACGAATCACGCTCCAGTCGTGGTCCAGCAGCAGGTTGACGTTGTCCAACAACTGCTCGAAGCTGCGGGCGCCCGTCGTGGCGAAACACGGCACCGTCTCACGGTGCTTGCCGCCCAGCAGCTCATACACCGGCACCCCCAGCGCCTTCCCAACGATGTCATACAAAGCGATATCGATGGCCGAGATGGCTCCGGTGAGAATGCGGCCGCCCTCGAAGTACTGGCTGCGGTACATTCGCTGCCACAGCGCTCCGCGGGCCATAGGGTCCTGCCCGATCAGAAACTCACGATAGTGCTTCACCGCGCCGGCAACGGCAAGTTCGCGACCCGAGACACCGGCCTCGCCCCAACCATATAGGCCTTCGTCCGTCTCTACCTTGACCAGCAGCTGGTTGCGGTGGCCGATCCACACGGGATACGGCTTAACATCGGTGATCTTCATCGTATTCTCCTTCTGGAATCCTGCGGTGATCCTGTTGCCAAGCGCCTAGCGCCCCCAACGGGTGACGCGATCCAGGGCGGCCGCAGCCATTGCTTCGTTCTCTATGCCGCTGACAATCAGCCACGCGCCCTCTGGTCGCAGCACCTCGAAAACATCATCGAGTTCCTCTATCGGGGGATACAGACAGAAAGCCTTGCCGGCGCTCTGAATGCGCTGGTAGACCGGGATCCAGTCTGCCCAGTTGTCCCTGCCGGCTCCCGGCACCCACTGAATGGCCTGAATCTCCGGGATTTCCAGCAGGAGATCCAGAAAACGCAACGCTTGCGGCCCGTCCAGATGGTAAATGCTGTGGTCCATGTGCTGACACTCGCGCACAATCCCGGGCAGGAACACCTCCTCAAACATCGCCTCAGAGATCATACAGGAGAAGTCGTTGGAGGGCACGTGGATCTTCCCGCGTCCCGTCACCGGTAGCCACGTGGTACTGGGCATCCCCGCGGCCTGCAGCCTCGCATGGTAGAGGTCGTAGACGTCCAGGAAGTCATCGGTCACTCGTTCGCAAAGGGCCTTAACCGCCTCAGGATGATCGATCATATCCACACACAGCACCTGCGGATCGCGGAAAGCCGCGATGGCGTCCCCACCAGGATGGAGATCGGTGTAGCCTACCAGGAAGGTACCGCGTCCCACCTCAATCAAAGCATCCATAAGCGCCAGGATCTTGCGAAAGTAGATATTGTGGCGATCGAGCTGCAGGTTGACCACCCTTGCCGGCTCCCAGCTATCCAGGATAGGCTCGCTCCACGAGGTAGTCGCGCCAAACGACAGGGGGCAGCCGTAGAAAGCAGAGAAGACCTCCGGACCGAGGTTCGGGTAGGTCACCGGCAGCGCATCGGCGTAGTGGACCCGGTTATGCAGCCGCGCCACACTGCACTCGACTGCGAACTCAGTGTCCATCCATCGTTCACGCAGCGAGTTGTGAGCTTTCTCTGGCACCGGCACCTGCTCAGCGAGAGGCTTGGAAAAGGTCATCGAGACCAGGGGGCGATCCACCCCCGCCCCAGCCCACCAAGCCTCGTAGCGGGCGATAACCGCCTCGAAGTCCGGCTTCAACGCAAACATCGTTGTCCTCCTCAGGTCAGAGGGTCTTCAAAAATATAGTCGATGAGGTCGCCCACGTAGCCAAACGCCAGCGCGACCACTGTGTCCGCCCCGCCGTAGTAGAGCGCCAGACGCCCTGTGGCAGCATCACAAAGCGCAGCACAGGGGAAAACGACGTTCGGGACATCGCCTATGTTCTCGTAAGGCGCCTGGGGCGACATAAAGTAGCGGCGGGCGCGGGCAATGACCCGCCAGGGTTCGTCCAAATCCAGTAGAGCGGCTCCAGCGCTGTAGACAAAGCCGTTGCATGACGTCAGCACCCCATGATAGATCAGCAGCCACCCCTCAGACGTCTCGATCGGGATCGGACCGGCCCCCACCTTGGTGCTCTGCCATCCGTTCGCCGTGCCGAAGACGTGGCGATGGTGACCCCAGAACTGCATATCCGGACTCTCACTGTAGAAGATATCGCCGAAAGGCGTATGCCCGTTATCGCTAGGACGGCTCAACATCGCATAGCGCCCGTTGATCTTTCTGGGGAACAGCACCCCATTGCGATTGAACGGCAGGAAGGCGTTCTCCAACTGATAAAAGGTCTCGAAATCGTGGGTGTAGGCAACGCCAATGGTGGGCCCATGATACCCATTGCACCACGTGACATAGTAACGATCCTCAAGCCACACAACCCGCGGGTCATAGCCGTAGATGAACGTCCCGACCTCGGCGCTCTCGGCTTGGAAGCTGATCCGTTCAGGGTCAAGCTCCCAAGCCACACCATCCTTACTGTGCCCCACGTGAAGCTGCATCTGTCGCCCGGTGTCATCGACTCGAAAGACACCGGCGAAGGCGTCCCCGAAGGGCACCACGGCACTGTTGAAGATGCTGTTGCTGCAGGGAATGGCGTCCCGGGGAATCACCGGATTGCGCTTGGACCGCCAGACGATGTTCTGGGCGCCGGTCGGCCGCTCTTCCCAGGGAATGCTTGGCAAAGGATCACCGAAAATCTTTACGCCCATCATCGCCTCCTTAACTAGGTTTGAAGTAGATCAGCGGTACAGACATTATACTGCCTTCCCCAAGAGGTGCCATGACAGCAGCCTGCCGTCCCAGCCAAGCGGGGATGGCGCTCGGAAATCCTCCATTTGCATTCTTTCGCAAGTGGGACTAGACTTAGCCTGCGATCGGAGGAGCCGTTGCAGGAGCTCGGTCAGAGCCCAACCATGAATGGCTGTGAAAGGTGTACCGGCCGCTCGCCCGCTCAGCGGCACCTCTAACTTATTGTGCAGTGCTTAATCCAACAGGAGGTTATAGACATGAAGATCGGTGACGCCATACAGTCTGCAGATTGGAAGAGCGAGAAGCATGTACCCGCCATCGAGGTACCAGAGACCGTGAAAGCAGGAGAGCCGTTCACGGTGACCGTCAGCGTTGGCAAGGAGATCCCCCACCCCAACACAACCGCGCACCACATCAACTGGATCGACGTCTACTTCAAACCCGACGGGGAGAAGTTCCTCTATCAGGTTGGGCATTTCACCTTTGCAGGACACGGCGCCTCAGTCAAGGGTGCAGACACAGGACCTGTCTACACGGATCCTATCGCCACCTTCTCGATGACGGTCAGCGGCCCCGGTACCCTTGTGGCCCTGGAACTGTGCAACATCCACGGCCTCTGGGAAAACAGTGCGGAGGTCGCCGTAGCATAGGGTCGATTCGGCCCCAGGCTGATACTCAGCCAGGTACCGTCGACTGACCACATCTGCCGCATCTATGAGACAGCGGGTGCCAGATCAGATCTGGCACCCGCTGCTCTTGGGTCGAAGGGACGTTCTGATATCAGCGGGACGTGAGATTAGCTGCCGACGTTTGACTTGCGCACACAACCATTTGTGCTATAATCTTCTGCGTTATTGCTGATATCGGAATGAATGTAGGAGAGCCTATGCACCTAACTCGATACCTGACACGATTGGCTGCCGGCGCGGCTGTGGGTCTGATGATGTTGGTAGGGTGCCGGTCGCCTGTGGACCCGACCCCAACCCCATCGCTGACTGGGACACCGGCGGCGACCGAGGTCACATCGCCACTGCCGACGCCCGGCTCCCTGTCGCCCCTTACGACACCGGATTTGATCTCACCGCTAGCGACGCCGGATCCGGCATCACCGCTCGCTACGCCGGCCTCCCCAGCGGAGAGTTCGCCACTCGCCCCCTCCGACGCTCCCTATGTGACGGAATAGGTGATGGGGCCGGCAGCCGGGCCCATCTCCCAGGCAGATGCACACTTAGAACCCACTCATCTTAAGGAGGCAACACTATGAAGCTCACCGATGTACTGGCCGAAGCCCTCAAGCTGGAGCAGGACGGCAAGGATTTCTACATAATGATGGTCGACCGCGTCGACGACGCAGCCGGAAAAGCGATGTTCGAGCAGTTGGCCGAGGATGAGGTCGACCACTACAACTACATAAAACGACAGTATAAGGCCCTCCAGGAGGGCGAGGGATGGTCGGCTATTCCAGAGATGGAGCTGGTGGATGCCCTTGACGCCGTCTCGGTTGTCTTCCCCCCGGAGGGCAAACGGGTTGATGAGCTTCCAGAGCAACCCGACGAAGAGGATGCGCTGCTCTTCGGACTCAGTATCGAGGACAAGAGTTTCAAGCTCTATCACAACAGCGCCGAGCGCGCCGAGGATCCCGAGGCCAAGAAGCTCTTCACCCAACTGGCGGGCGCCGAGCAGCGGCACTTCGAACTCCTGATGCAACGGTACGAGTCTCGGTACAGCTATCCGCGCTAAGCCGAACTAGGTTAGCTTAGCGCGCAAAGGAGTGTCGATACGTGGAGGAGCTATTCGAGATCGCTCAGGTGGGACGACCGGCGCCCACTTTCAGGGCCAAAGCACTGGTCGGGGAGAGAATACTTGAGCTGGCCCTATCCGATTACCAGGGTCAATGGGTCGTCCTCTTCTTCTACCCCGGCGACTTCACCTTTGTCTGTCCCACGGAACTGGTGACGGTAGCCAGCCGTTATGATGACTTTCGCTCACGGGGTGTTGAGGTGCTCGCCATCAGCGTGGATTCGCCCCAGGTGCACAAGGCGTGGCAAGAGCATGAGCTATCCAAGATGGTGGAGGGTGGGCTACCCTACCCTATGTTGAGCGATCGCGGCGGCAGAATTGGCGAACAGTACCTGGTCTATGACCAGGAGGAGGGTGTCGATATTCGGGGGTTCTTTGTCATTGAT
>PWVB01000085.1 GCA_003562365.1 Anaerolineae bacterium | reverse complement strand
GGTTGCGGCCGGGATCGATTCGACGATGAAGCCCCGTAGCCTTGGTGGCTGGTGTAGTAGGCACCTGTGCCCGGGATGCCCACCGTCCTCCGCACTCCCCGCGGACCGGCCGTCACCTTCGCTCCCCGCGGACCGATCGACAGCGACGGCCCCGACTTGCTCAGGTTCACGGAGACGCCGGGGGCAATGCGAATGCGGCGGAAGAAGCGAAAGGCCATGGTATTCAGCTAAGCGTGTGGCAGACTATCTCTCACGTCCGGGATGCCAGCCAGAAAGACCGCATCGTGCTGGTGGTGATGGTAGGCCAGAAACACAAACTCGTTCCAGTGATTACTGCTCAGCCCGTACTTCAGCAAGTGGTAGAGCTTATCCTCGACGCCCTTGGCCTTCACCTCCAACATTGCTCGCTTGAGGTAAGCAACCCAATCGGCCTTCGTCGTCTGGATGAGGACATAAGGCGTGGTCATCGTAATCCAGTAGTCCCCCAGATCGGAAGTCGGCGGGCACAACCTCACGCACCAGAGTTCTCCGGGCTTTCCTGTATAGCCCGAAGTGCAGTAGCACACGAACTCCCGATCGGTGACCAGCTCCCGCAGACGGGACCTTCCACCTTTGGTGCCCAGGTGCTCGTAGATGCCCATACGGCTCTCCTGCAATCCCTGGATGGCTTCCACGATACCGGGGTCGAAGCCCAGGAGGTCGGCTAAGTCAAGCAGGCAGGTGCCGACGGTTTCCTTGTCGGCCCCGAACCGCAGATCGAAGAACGCCCAGGTCGTGAAGTAGCTTACCGTAAGCGGGCTCATCGGCGGGCCGGAGGGCATGTACTCGTCTTCCGCAGCACCTGCTACCTTCTCGTATTGTTTCAACTCAGGCAGATTAGAGGTGTTCTCGATGAACGTCGAAGTGACGTTCTGTGCGTAGATGTAAACCGCATGAATCGGGTCGTACCCCTTTCGGACGAGTTCCGGCACATCCCGCTCGTCTTTCGGGATGGGGGGCGACCCGACTTCCGTTGCCATTCTGCGTTTGATTCGGCCCGCCATTTTGGGAAGACGAGTCCTGAGCTTCTTGCTAACTCTACCCATTGAAGTCCTCACTCCCGGTGGGTTGGTCTACGACACCTCACACCTCACGCCAATGGCTCCTATCTGTTCATCGGCATGAGAAGCTCCAGGCCGATCTCTTGGAACCAGAACTCTTGTGGACTATTGGAAATCCACTCCTGAGAATCACATTGGCTCCATGATCAAGACATTTCTTACGTTACTTGCTGAACTTGGTGCCTTCCAGGTTTGCTCCATCAAGTTTCACACCAGTGAGGTTCGTGTCCCGAAGATTGGCACGCCAGAGGTTCGCAAGCTGAAGGTTTGCCCCACGAAGGTCCGCCCCACGCAGGTCTGCCCCGCGGAGATTCGCCTTGTACAGGTTTGCATGACAGAGATTGGCCCCAGACAGGTTCGCTCTCAGGAGTGTTGCTTCCTGCAGGTTCGCTCCTTCAAGGTTGGCTTCACGGAAGTCCACACCTCCGAGGCTTGCCTCGCAAAGCATCGCCTTGCGGAGGTCTGCCCGCCGAAGGTTTACTGCAATGAAGCTCGCCCCACGCAGGTCTGCTCCCCGGAGATCTGCTCCACAGAGGTCCGCTCCACCGCAAGTCGTCTCCCGAAGATCCGCCTCGTGAAGATTGGCCTCCCGCATGTTTGCCACAAGGAGGTCAGCTCCATGCAAGTAAGCTCCGCTGAGGTCTGCTTCGCTGAGGTCTGCCCTGCTGAGATCTGCTCCACCCAGGTTTGCCTTGGTCAGATCCGACCGGCGAAGTACTGCTTTCTCCATGTTTGCCCCGCCAAGATCTACCTTCGAGAGTTGTGATTCACAGAGGTCCGCCCCCGCGAGTTTTACGTCATAGAGATACGCCCCGCTGAGGTCAAGCCGTGGTTTGAATTCCTTCAGGTTCTGCCGCCACTGGTCAATCGCATCTTTGCCCTTTCTGACAATCTCGACATGCTCCGGATTCGCCATCGGGACTCTCCGCCTGCCAATGTCCCCACTGGTCAATAGGCAGATGTGGAACTCGGTAAGGTCAGCTTCCATGACGATAACTGCTCCGTCACCACACCTCACGTCAACAACCGCACCGTGGCCCGGGCAAACCGTTCTGGCTCTAGGCGTCCCGGTTTGCCGAGACGGGGCAGGATCTCCAGCAGGTGGGCGAGGTCCTTGATACGCTGTTCTCCGTCGCGATCCGCTCTCTTTCAATCGGCCAGTGACTTTACCAGGGCCTCCTTCGCGTCAAGGTAGAACTGGATGTCGACCTTCGTTGCCAGATCGTCGGGAAGATCGAAGAGCTGCTTGCGGGAGGCCACGGGCATGAGCAGGGCGGTGGCTCCCTTGTCGATTGCCAGTTCGGCGATCTCCACGGCGTTGTGGATGGGGTCGATGGAGCCGCCGAGGTTGAGGCTACCGGCGACAACCAGGCCGCCCCGCAGGCTTCGCTGGAGCAGGCTGCTGCACAGGCCGAGTAGCACAGCGAGGCCCAGGCCAGCACCGCTGCGGGCGGTGTCGAAGGCTCGAAGCTGCACGGAGAACTCGTGCCCCCGTGGGTCGCGGTCGCCGACCAGTTCGCGGGAGCGGCTGTAGAGGTTCTGCTCGCCGTATCGTGTGCTCTCCACGAAGGCCGGCGGCTGGGGGCGGTTGAGGATCTTCACGCCGGAGCCGGGCCCCACGGTGACCTCGACACGGTAGAGGCCCGGGTGCTCATCCAGCGTGCCCGGGCTGATGGCCCAGACCTGGCCGGGTGGGAGCGGATCACTGCCGATCTCGTTCTCGCTCTCGAGCTCGG
>PWVB01000381.1 GCA_003562365.1 Anaerolineae bacterium | reverse complement strand
TCTGGAACTGCACTTCTGGTGACGGGTCTGTCGGCGTGTCGGGAGGCAAAAAGGGATCGGCATGTTCGCCGCCGCCGTGGTTCCACGGGCCGATGATGAGCTTCTGCGGGTTTCTGAAGGTCAGGTAACGATTCAGTGCGCCCTCGACGAGGGCGAAATCCAGATAGCTCACCCACGCATAGATGGGCACGCCGGAGTTCTCGATGGCGATTTGCACGCTGTATGGAGCGACGTCATCAAGGGTCTTGCCTGTCGTCCCCCATTCGTCGTCGCGATACTCGAGGGTCTGCCCAATTTGACTCAAATCGACGGCGGCGCGGCCGGCCATCGCAGCGGCAAGCTGCTGGCCCTCGGGGTCGTCATCAACGCGCCGGATCCCGGCAATGACCTGTTGGATGTTATCGCACGGCTCGCCTACTGTCTCGGCCAGCACACACACGTCATCTGCGTCGAGCCGCTGGGTGAACTCATGCCACGATTCCAGAAACCATTGGTTATACACGCCGCCCGGTCTCAACAAGTAAGCGTAGACGTCGAAATCCGAGTATTGGGTGACGACGGCTTTCACGGCGGGATGGTTGAGGGCAGCGACCATCTCGGCCGTGTTCCCATCGTAAGAAACCCCAAACGTTCCCACCCGGCCATTGGACCACGGCTGGGCCACAATCCAATCCACAACCTCACCCAGGTCGGCGATCTCCTCCGGCGACCACGGGATATACCATTGCCCAAACGATGCGCCGCTGCCGCGCACATCCACCGTCACAAACACATAGCCTGCCGTGGCCCAGCGGGTGTGTTCGGCATCCATATCCATCAGGCCTAACAAGCGAACGATAGGGGCTACCGGTCCGGGCTGATAGCCGCGCCAATAGCGCACCGCGCGTAGAATCGTGGGCGCCGTCTGCCCCGGCTTCAGGTTGGCCGGCAGCCACACATCCGCCGCGATTCTGGTTCCGTCGGACATCGTCAGATAGAGGCTCTCGCGCCTTGCCGGGCTGCGAGACGTCAGTGCCAGGATGATTACCCCAATCACCAACAATGAGAGCAGCGGCAAGACACCAAACAGTAACCCCTTGCGGAAACAGCCTGTCTTCTTGTTCGATGTACTTGTCATATAGGTTTTCTCCTCAATTGTAGGGCCCAGTTTACGTCACAAAACACTAATCGCGTGAGCGCAGCCAGCGCCACAGCAACGCCAGGCCGATGAGCGCCCCCGCCACGCCGAGAAAAGGCAGCGCGAGTTTCCGCGAGCGTGCGGGCGACTGCTCCGGCGCGGCTTCCCGCAGGGCGGCGAAGAACGCCTCCGCGTCGCGTGCAGGATGCGGGCGAAACATGTGCCAGACCGTCAGCGGGCCACCTTGTTTGGCTTCCACCACCTCGTAGCCGAAGCGCCGGTAGATGTGTACGTTCTTCTCGTCGCCGGTGATTAGATAGATGCCGGCGGCTTGTGCGTCTTGATCGCACTGCGCGTGGATGTGTTCCAGAAGCAGCCTACCGATCCCTTGTCCCTGGCAATCCGGCGACACCGCCAAGATGTCCAGCGTGTAATATGCGGTTGGCAGTGCTGCGGGCGGGTTCATCGCCGGTTTGATCTGAAACACCTGCCGCCAGCGCATATCCCCGATTATCCCTAGCAGTCGAGGCACGCGTCGCACAACCTCGCCGGCCAGCTTGCGCCACGGGACGGATTTCGCCGAAGGCGATTTGACGACGGCAATCCCGGCTAGTGTCTCTCCCTGAGTTGCCGCGAGCAGCTGTTGTCCCCTGGCCTGGTTGAGCCATAGCCGCAGCTCTCCCGCGTAGGCGAAGCGTCTGCGTTGCGCGGGGGTGGATAGAACGTGCGTGTGACGGGTGAAGCCTTCATGTCGGAAACTCTCCGTGATCAATGCCGCCGCGCGGCTCAAGGTTTCGCCAGACAGGGCTTGTACGTGTATAGTTCTGTGTGTAGTTTCAGTAGTAGTCATAGCTTCTCCATACGGTATGTGTAATGGACCTAGGACTTACGCGACGGCGCGACTCAAGCATCTTTGACCGCACAGCGCGCAAAGGATACAGAGAGTCTATTCTCAAAAAACCAGCCGACGCTACTCAAAGAGGCCACTTTTATTGCGCTAGAAAGTTGAGAAAATTCTGATAGATGATCCTCTCTGCGCTCTCTGCGTACGCTGCGGTTAGATTCTCGATGCTTGCGTAAGCCCTGGAACCATTAAGGTTTCGGCAAGCGGGTAAGGCGGACTGCTAATCCGCCCTAAGCTGTCCGATTGACTTGCATTGAAGCCAGCAGAAAGGCGCGTAACGCGGCAGAGTCCAGCGCGCCGGTGGTGTGCCCCTTATCCAGCACCGTGACGTGCGCCGGATCGTAGCACACCTTCTGCCGTTCGTAGACGATGATGGCATCGCAGCGCATCAGCAGCGCAGAGACGTTGTTATCGGGGATGGCGGCGAAGGCGGCCTCGAAGTTGAGCGCCCGGCGCAGGGCTGCGGGATGTCCCCTCCCCACAGGCCCGGTGAGCCGCCGGTAGGCAGAACTGATAAAGACCTCATCCAGCGCGGCCCCGGCCATCATCGGCGTGTAGGAGTCGGCGGTGTTGCAATACGCCCGGTGGAGATTTGTGACCCAACCGCCCAAACTCACGCCGGTCAATACCACCCGTGGGCAGCCCTGCGCTTTACTCCAGGCGATCAGCCCATCGGCAAGCTTGACCGAAGCCGCGAGCATGGCGGCGAAATTGCGTAGTTCGGTCATCCGCTCCAGGTAGGTTCGCAGCGAGCGGTGAAAAGGCGCGCGCAAGGCAATCAGGTTGGCGGGGAAGTCCCGCCGGTGATCCAGCAGCACACTCTTGAAGGTATTCTTGCTGAAGCGCCCGAAATCGAAGGGCCGCTCGTTGTTACCGTGGTGGTAGATGAGCGTGGGATGCTCCGGCCCTAGCCACTGCGCTACATAGAACGCCGGATCGAGCGCGCCACAGGGCGTTTCCGCCGGCGTTTCATGGATGCACTCGCCGGTGATGTTGGGCAGGTCTACGCTTGTCTCGCTCAACAGCGTAGGAAAGTCGGGGCAATCCACGCTCTTGGCGAAGAATTTGCGGCGTCCGGCCAGCAGCGCGCCCATAATGACGGTATAGTGATCGAGAAAAGTGTGAAGATTCATGGTGTTGCCTCTTCAATGAGTTGGATGGCGGTTTCCAGTCCGGTTTCCGTCTGAATCAGCCCGCCTAACTCAGCCGCTTTGATTTGCAGCGTTGGATTGTGTAAGGTCTCGTGCAGCGCCGCCGCCAGCCTGGATGCGGTCAGCTTGGGACGGGAAATGGGTTGGGGGCTGACGCCCAGTTCGAAGGCCCTTTGCCCCCAGATGAACTGATCGATGATGTGCGGGATGACCACGGCGGGAATGCCCGCGCGGAAGGCCGCCGCCGTACTGCCGAAGCCGCCGTGATGCACCAGCGCGCGCGTCTGCGGCAGCAGCCAGGTGTGGGGCACCGATCCGGCGTGATAGATAGTAGGCGGCAGATCCAGCGCAGGGATGGCAGCATCCCATCCCTGGAGGATGGCCCGCGCGCCAATCTGATACAGCGCCTCCAGAGTGAGCTCCGCCGTCGCCAGCATATCCTCTCCGCCGAGCGCCATCGCGCCCAGGCTGATGACGATGGGGGAATCTCCCGCCTCAAGAAAGGCGCGCAACGTCTCCGGCGGCGTCCACGTCTGCGGGGGCTCGGCAAACCAGTAGCCTGTCACGCGATGGCGCGGCTCCCAGCGTGGATCGGGCGGGTGGACGTGCGGGCTGATCGGCAACAGGTTCAGGAGCGGGGAGGTGATACCCTCTGGCCCCATAGGTGGAACGCCGAGGCGTCTGCGGATGCGATTCAGGGGGCGGCTCATCACCAGACCCATGCCCCACCCGGCAAGGGCGCCGAACGTACGTTTGAGCAGCGGTTCTGCGGGATCATGGACGTGAATCGCCTGGGGGAAGAGGGTGACGCTGAGCCGGGGCTTGGCCAGCTGCTCCGCCTCGATGCTGCCCGCGGCGCTGTGCGAGACGATCACCACATCCGCCTGGTGGCACAGCGCCAGCAGGTCTGCATGGGATTGCTCCAGCATAGCGAAGGTGAATTTCATCACCCGCAGCAAGCCCAGCATCCAGTGCGGCGCGCGGGTGCGAATGGCTGCGGCCTCCTGTCCGATGTCAATATCGGGACCGATGGGGGCGAAGGATACCGCGTAGGCTTCTACCAATCCCCGCATACAGGGGTGGGTGGCGACCACGGCGCTATGCCCGGCTGCTTGTAGCGCGGAGGCTAACGCAATGTACGGCTGCACGTCGCCGCGTGAACCTATGGTAGGGATGATGAAGTTCATGGTCTATGTCCTGCTGACAACTGCGCCGCTGCCCATTGGGCGATGGTGCGAAATACCTCAACCGTTCTCTGCTCTTGGCCATCAAAATCATCATCGGCGCTGGTTTTGGCAATCACCACGCCGTATCCCGGATGCACATAGATATATTGCCCCCAAATTCCAATAGCGCTAAAGTCTCCCTGTGGATCTTCCGGGATCCACCATTGGTACCCATAACCAAAGGTCGAATGGCTTTGGGGATTGTACCCAGGCTGCAAATGCGCTTCTTGGGGGTTCACGGAGCGAGCAACCCATGCCGCGGGGATGATCTGTTCCCCATCCCGCTGTCCCTCGTTCAAATAGAGCCGGCCAAACCGGAGATAATCCCGCAGGGTGGCAGAGAAAAAGGCATACGCAAGGGTGTTACCCTGGAAGTCCGTGCCCCAGTAGGCGAGATGCTCCATGCCGGCGGGCTTCCAGATGCTTTGTTCCATGAATTGCGCCAGCGATTCCCCGGTGGCCGCCTCAAGAACCAGGCCTAATACCAGGGTATCACTGCTGCTATATTCATTGTATGTCCCTGGCTCCCGGAGCATTTCCACATCTTTCAGAAGATCGGGCACGTTGGTTCTGAAGACGAAAACCTGCATCGGTAATCTGCTAACGTCGGAGCGCGGATCCGCGTAATCTTCATTGAAGTCCACGCCAGAAGACATGGTCAGGAGGTGATGCAGCGTGATCGGACCGTAGCCGGTGCCGCCGAGGGCCGGTACATAGCGCTCGACAGGATCCCATACCGATGCGATGTGTCCCTGCTCGATGGCAATCCCCACCATCGCGGAGACGAAGGACTTGGCTACGGAAAAGGATGTGGGCAAGGAATCTGCCGTATAACCGTTGAAGTAGGCTTCATACAGCAGCTCCCCACCCCTGGCGACCGCAAAGCCGGTGGTCTCGGTTTGCTCCAGAAATTCATCAATCCGGCGCTGTTCGCCCTCGAAGGTGTAGAACTCCGGTAAGGGCCTGGGGTTGGATTCGAAAGCCCAAACGGCACCCTCTGGAGTGATCGGCTCCGCAGGAAAGAGCGTGTGGAAATTGCGGAAATTCTCTGCTCGAGTTTCGTCATTGAACAGCGTCAACATAGTCCAAACATCGCTGTTACGCACATAGAGAAATCCCAGGACCCCCACAACAACGAGCGCCCCAAGGCATATCGCCAAAAACAACTGGAGTTTTTTTCCAAAAGGTCTCATCACGCACCTGCGGTCTATCACGATTCTTGTAAGATTTTTGCAGAGTCGCCGGTCATTCAACAAACAACTCCGCCAGAAACGTCTCCAGGATGCAGTTGAACGCAGCCCTGCGGCGCGGTCTTGAGCGCCCCCAGCGTCGAAGCCGGCCCCGCGTTGATATCCTTATCGAGCGCGCCCTGGATCAAGAGTAGCGGCAGGGCAGCGTAGCAGTGTAGTTAAAATCGGCGATGTGCCGGACGATGAGCAGCAGCGCGTCTTTCGTGGCGTTGCGGTACATCTCCAGCCACTGCGCTCCAACAGCGTGATCCTGTGTAGCGGTCTTCCCGGTGAGGGCGCCGACTCCCTTCACGCCGAGCAGATGGGTAGTGGCTAGTACCGTGCAGTAGACGGCTGTGCAGTTCCGCCGTCGTGCCGAAGGTGGTCAGAGAGAGGAGCCGGGTCTGCCCCGGTTCCAGCAGCTCGTAGTCCACCAGCCCGTGCAGGGCATTGCCGACGTAGCGCAGCGCCTCAATGTCCAGCTGCGCTAGCGGCCCCGCAGATCCCAGCCTAATTCGCTTTAGTGTACGTTTCACTGTCTCTGAAGCTAGCACCAAGCGCTGAGGCAGATCAGCATCGCACAACATCAACCATCACCGGGTCTTTACCCCAGGTTCAGGAGCAGAAAACCGGCGTTCAGGATGAAGAAGCCCACATGGGCGGCAGCGTGGGCGACCATGGCCGTTTCCAGGTTGCGCCGCCAGAAGAGCCAACCGAAGAGCACGCCGCCGAGGGCGTTCAGCACCACGGTGCGGGCGATGATCAGCGGTGTCAGCGCGACCATCGCCGCCAGCGCGGGCAGATGGCCGATACCGAACAGAAGTGCCGCCAGGATGTTGGCCGTCCAGACGAGTGCTGGACGAGGCGTGTCCTGCCCACGCTGCACCAGGCGCCAGCCGATCCATACCAGCAGGGTCATCATGCCCCAGCGCAGCATCAGCTCTTCCACAATGCCGCCGTAGAGCAGGCCCAGCAGCAGCTGGGTGAGCAGTGCCCCGAGGGTGGCGGTTTCCCCAGCAAGGGGGCCGTCTACCAGCTCCACGTTGGCGAAGGGGTCGATGAGCGCGTCCAGTCCCAGCACGACGACCGCGAAGATCAGCCCGGCCACGAAGGCCATACGGAGATGCGGGCGCAGCCGGGGCCAGATCTCTGCGCCCTGCCGCACTCGCTCCGCTACCAGCGAGCGCAGGCCCACGCGATGGGCCAGCAGTACACCTACCGCCACGCTGACCGCCAACAGGATCAGGGGATTGAGCAGCGAAAGCGCGACGACTACCGATGGCGGCATATCGGCCAGTTCTGGCGGCAGCGCCTCCAGCTGACCGATGATGGTCGGTGTGAGCGACAGTATGCCGGGGAGTCCCAGTGCAAGGAGAACCAGAAAGGTCTTAACAAAGCTGGCTGGATTGGAAGCATCTTTAGGGGTTTGGTCTGCCATCGTATCCTCCGTTTATCCTGCCAGGTTAGTTGCCCCTGCGTCGGGGGCCTTGACCAGCGTCGGTATACAAAGCGCGGTGAGCGCCAGCAGGATGCCAAACATCGCGACCATACCCCAGACACCCTGCTCGGCAAAATATCCGGCGCTGTTGATGACCGTGTAGATCAGCATTCCCAGCGCGAGCAGGCTGACGGGCAGCGCCCAGCCCGCGCGTCGCAGCAGTCCTATCCCGGCAAGGATCAACGCAGCGGCGGTTGTCAGCTCCGCCGCGAGATGAAACGCGATCGCCAGCGTTTCGGTCTCCAGCTCCGGGACATTGCCTGTTATCAGAAACAAGCTCCACTGAATGACCATAAGCGCCCCCACCACGATACAATAATAGGCGATCCGACGGATCTTCATATCCTGTTCTCCTGTCCTGCTTTCGCCCTTCGACGCCGCTGCCGGCTCAAGGCATAAAAGGCCCGGGCCAGCACCAGGTCGATGGGAAGTATCACTCTGCGCGTGATCTTGGAGCCCGGATGCAGCCAGCCGTCACAATCCGGCGGCGCGTGATAGGGCTTGCGCGCCGGATTGAGGGTGACATTCGCCACGAGGAGGCCTTCCGCCTCCCCCAATGCCCCTAACAGCACGCCGTCGGAATCTACGATGCGGGAGAAGCCCCGCAAACGGAAGTGCTCCGGGGTTATGAATCTGCCCAGCAGGCCCATCATCGGTTGTAGTGGGCCCACGGCGTTGACGAAGACTACCGGGAGAGCCAACGCTTCGGCATAGAGCGTGGCCAGGCCAAGCACTTTATCCCTGCCTTGCTCGATATCCGCTTCGCTAATCATCCTCGATGTCCTGTGGGGCATGGGGGAGCCGTGGGGCATCAACAGCAGATCAACGTCGCTGCGGGCCATCAGGGCGGGGAAGGGACTGTAGTGATTGTCGGCGCAAATGCCCACCCCGAGCGTGCCAAGGTCAGTCTCAATGACGTGCCGCCCCGCGCCGTACCGGAAGCAGTACGCCTCAGACCTGGTCTTGCGTGCGCAGCCCAGCAACTTGCCTGCCGGATCGGTCAAGGCAAAGCTGTTGAAGAAATCGGCCCCGTCCACTTCGAGGAAGCCTGCGCCCAGGTAGATCTCCAAGCGCCGCGATGTCTCGCGCAGCCAGGTCACCGTTGGTCCGGCGAGCGTTTCGCCATATTGCCAGATGCTCGGATTGGGGATGTAGCCGCAGGCGAAGAGCTCGGGCAGGACCACAAGCTGCGCGCCCTGGGTCACAGCCATCTCGATGAACGGCAGCGCGTGGGCGTGATTGGCCGTAATCTGCCCCGGTTGCGATTCCGTCTGGACGGCGGCAAGACAGAGAGTTCGGATCCGCTTTCGATGATTGTCCATATTTTCACCCGAACATATGGATAAGAATGAGGACGACAAGCGCCAACGAGCCGCTCGAATATATACAACGAATGTAGCGGCGGCGATTGGCGACAGTGGAGTCCAGCAGTCTTTGTGTTGAATAGGCGATGACGGCATCCATGAACAGCAGCGGAAGGAAGTAGACCCATGCCAGCCAGCCGAACAAGAAAGGCAGGCAGCTCAGCACGATGACCACGAGGAAGATGGCAACGCTAACTCTCAAGGCACGCTCGGGGCCGAAGCGGATGGCCAACGAGCGCGAGTCTGCGTGACGATCACCGGCGATGTCCAATGTGTCTGCCGCAATCTCTTCTCCCAGGTTGATCAGCAGAACCAGCAGAGCAAAGAACCAGACGATGACCTCGAAGGGTTTGCCGACGACGAGACCCCCATAGATGAAGGTCATGCCCACCGAGACGCTGACCATCAGATTCCCTATCAAGCCCAACTTTTTCAAGCGCCAGTTGTAGAGCAAGCCCACGGCCCACACCACCATCACAGTCGCCAGAGCCCTCACACTGATCAAGGCGCTGGCGACGAAACCGACCAGCGTGACGATCATGAACAGCAGGACAACGTCGCGCTCGGTGACCAGACCGGCGGGGAGCGGCCTTTCCGGTGCGTTGATGCGATCGCTTTCCAGATCGAAGTAGTCGTTGAGGATCAGCGCTGCCGCCGAAACACAGAAGACGCTGAGGAATCCCAGCGCTGCCTCCGCCGGGGTCGGAAGCTGGCCCAAGGCCAGCAGCCCTCCCAGCAAAACGCAAACGCCGGCAGCGAGGGGCAGTTCGAAGCGGAACAGACGGAGCAAGCCGGAGAGTCTTCTGCCTGGCGTAGACACGTCGATAGGCTCCGGCCAAGATTCTGGGGCTAAGGTGCGAAATGCCGGTCGAGGAATCCGAGGATCCGTTCGGCGTACTCGGCGTCTTCGTAGGGCGTGAGGAAGAGATCGCCTTCGACGATGAAGTGCGAGTCTCCCTCGCGGACCCAGGTCTCCACGTGCGCCGGAGCGCGCGCGACCAGCCTCTCGAAGTTAGCATAGGGAACCTGGGCATCGTCCCGCGCGTGGATCAGCAGTGCGGGACGGTCGCCAAGGTTTTGGATTTCATCTTTCGGATTGATGCCACGATTGGCCCATCCATATTTGAGCGCCGTGTAGAGTCTGATGAAGGGCCGTTGCACGGCGGCTAGGAGTCCCGACGCCCCCATATTGTCCAGAAAGACATCATCCCACGCGGAGTAGGCAGACATACTGATCAGCGCGTCGATCTCGGGAATCTGTCCAATAGAATTGATAGCGACCGCACCGCCCATCGACAGACCATACACAACGATAGGCGTCTCTGCGTAGCGGGGATTGCCGCGGATATAGTCCACCACGGCGCGCGTGTCCTTGTGCTCCTTGAAGCCCAAGGCGATCACGTCGCCTTCGCTCTCGCCGTGCGCCCGCATCTCCAGTAAGATCGAGGCGTAGCCTTCATCCAGCAACATCCGCGCGTGGCCGAAGAAGGCGGTGACCGACGGATTGTGAATGCCTGACAGGAATATAACCACCCCTTTGGGATTCTCGACGTAGACCTCGTAAGCGACGATGTCAAGGCCGTCCTGCGTGGTCAGGACGAGCCTTTCGGGCGCAAGCCCCTGTTCCGCGCCGGTCCACGTTTCGGCAAACGTAACGTGCATATTGACCATATCGTTCATCACCAACGGCGGGATCGCGGCGAATATCACGGCGATGAGCAGGATGATCCCTGTCGGGATGCCGATCCACCAGCGGCGCTTACGCCGCGTGTTGTCATTTGGGTCCACGTGCCATTCCTCCGGATTCTTCTGGCAGCGGCTCTTTAGCTGCTGACGTGGTGTCTTTCTCTCGCAGCACGACCGCGCGGTCGGCAAAGGCAAACACAATGAGAATCACGCCGGATAACCAGCTGCCCAGGTAGAACGACGTCGGACCATAGACGATAAGGCCCGCGCCGGCGACTATCAACACCGCGGCGAGTATACCAGACACCTCAATAACATTCAAGTGTTGACTCTACTGAAAAAAGGGTGAGAAGTACGAAGAATCTCAGCTTTACCCACTACATATGCCGTTTTTTGTCTTATAAAGCACAATATGTGGGGTGTGCCGCTGACGCGCCTGCCTTTTTACAGGGGAGCCAAGTGTTGGTGTCGCACCGCAGTCAAACGTGGAGCGCGTAGGGGCCTGCAAGTAGTGAGTCCAGAGGCACTGTCTAGTTTGTCAAAGACGCCGCAGACGAGCTTGTGAACCCACAAAAGGTAGACTGCGGCATGGTGATGACTTGCTGTTGTGGCTGCGCGATCCTGCTGTCGAGGCCACCAACAACGCTGCCGAGCGGGCGTTGCGCCCGGCGGTCATCACGCGCAAGACGTCCTTCGGGAGTCACTCGAAGAAAG
>PWVB01000327.1 GCA_003562365.1 Anaerolineae bacterium | reverse complement strand
GGGGCCTATTTCACGACGCATCGGCACAGACTGCGCTATCCGGAATTCCAAGCGCAAGGATACCATATCGGGAGTGGCACCATTGAGAGTGGCTGCAAACGGGTCATCGGCGCCCGGCTCAAACAGGCCGGCATGACGTGGACTGCCCAGGGCGCACGGCAAGTCATCAAAGCCCGAGCGATGTATCTCGGCCAGGAATGGGACGCTTTCTGTGCGCAGCGCGCTCCGCTACGCCGTTCCTATGGTCAGGCTGCATGACAACTCGTTAGTGCACCCAGTCTCCAACCGGCCTTGACTTCTAGCCGGAGCCTGGTATAGTTGTCCTGTGCTACGATGCGGGGTGGAGCAGCGGCAGCTCGTCGGGCTCATAACCCGAAGGTCGGTGGTTCGAATCCACCCCCCGCTATTGAGACAGGTCGCAGGAGTTTCTGCGGCCTGTTTGTGTATTTCTGCAGTCGCAGCAGCCTAAGCGTTGCTCCTACACAATAACCTCGTGGGTGACCTTTGCATAATCGGCAACCTTTGATCCCCGCAAAAGGATCGCGTCGCGCAACGTCGCCCCGTCGCCCACGCGGCAGTTGCGCTCAATGTAGACATTAGGGCCAATGACACAGTCCCGACCGATAATAGTCCCTTCATCAATGTGGAGCGGAGTGATGAGCTGCGTGCCGGGTCCAACGGTTGCGGGCGCCAGCTGCGAGGTGTCACCACCGTGCGTCAAATACTCACGATTAAGCGCCAATAGGTCGGCAGCGTTGGTTAAGGTCAAGCGACGCTCAATAAGCACCCCACCCACTTTCCCGTCGCGATCGATCAGCATCTGTATCGCGTCCTGCAATTCATACTCTCCCCGCAGCGAGGGTCTTACCTCTGGAAGATAGTCGAGAATCCGCCGAGAGAAAGCGTAAAGTGGCAGACTGGCGATATCTGATGGCGCCTCCTCAGGATCGGGCTTCTCGACGATTCGGGTAACCATCCCGCCGTCCATCTCAACGATGGCGCCACTGGCAATTCGCTCAGGCACCACCGGCATCAAGGTTAATACACCATTGGGATACTCCGCAGCGCGCATCGTCGCGATCAGTCGCGCCACATCATCCTGTGGGACGAGGTTGTCACAGGCAGAAAGCACGAAGTCCTGCGAGATGAGGGGGGCGGCACAGCACAAGGCGTCGGCCATCCCTTTGCGCTCAGGTTGATAGACAAAGCGCACGTCCGCTTCCAGAGTTGACTCGCGACGGAAGTAGCGAGTGATGTCGTAGTCCTCGGGACTGACCACGAGGATGAAATCGTCGATACCGCATTCAGCCAGCATCCTCATCACGCGGGACACGATCGGCTTGCCCAAAATCGGCAGCATCGCCTTGGAGCGCGCCACGGTGATGGGATGCAGGCGGGACCCTTTGCCTGCAGCTAGGATGACACCTTGCATAGTCTGATCTACTCCCCACTTAGACTGAACATGCGACTCCAGTCGCGGTCTAGACGAAGGTCAGCCAGCGATAGCCATAGCGTGGCAGGGATAGCGTCCACCGTCCGGAGGCCGGTGCCTCAAGCAGTTCTTCGGTAAAGCAGTCACGCAGCTTGCGCGGTCTATGGGCGCTTAGATCCAGCGTCACGACCTGTGATTCCGAAGAGAGGTTGTTGAGCACTAAGATCGATCCATCTTGATGATGCCGGACGTAGGATAACACCGTGCAGTTATCCGGCCTTAGCAACTTCAAATCGCCGCGTCCAAAGGCCACATATTCAGCCCGCACCCGCAGTGCCTCCCGCATCCAATTCAGCAGCGAATCGGGATCGTGGACCTGGGCCGCAACGTTGACCTTCTGGTAACCATAGAGCTCATCGTCTATCACCGGCAGATATAGGCGCTCGGGCTCCACGTCCGCGTCAGTGAATCCAGCATTCGGCTCGCTCCCCCACTGCATCGGCGTGCGCACTCCATTTCGATCTTCCAGCCAGATATCGTCGCCCATGCCAATCTCATCACCATAGTAGAGAAAGGGCGACCCGATGAGGGTGAGCAGGATCGAGTTGGCACACTGAATCCGCGCCAGATCGTTCTCCAGTAAAGGAGCCAATCGCCGACGAATCCCCAGGTTCAGACGCATGCGGGACTCAGGCGCATAGGTGTCCCACATGTAGGCTCGCTCCTCAGGTGTCACCATCTCTAGCGTCAATTCGTCATGGTTTCTCAGAAAAGTGCCCCATTGGCAGACATCCGGGAGGTCTGGTGTCTGGGCCATCACCCAGCTGATAGGAGAGCGATCAGCCTTGGCTAAGGCCATAAAGATACGCGGCATCAGCGGAAAATGGAAATTCATATGCATCTCGTCACCGTCGCCAAAGTAATCGCGAACATCCTCAGGCCACTGATTCGCCTCCGACAGTAACATCGTCCCCGGCGCATATGCATCTACCAGCCCTCTCAAGCGTTTGAGATAGGCGTGCGTCTCGGGCAAGTTCTCACAATTCGTGCTCTCGCGTTGGTAGAGATACGGTGGTGCATCGATCCGCAAGGCGTCCGCGCCCTGATCAATCCAGAACTGGACGATGCGGAGCATCTCCCGCTGGACCTCAGGATTGTCGAAATTCAGATCTGGCTGATGATGAAAGAAACGATGCCAGAAATACTGTCCGCGGCGCTCGTCGTAGGTCCAATTCGAGTCTTCATAGTCCAGGAAAACAATCCGCGCCTCCGCATACTTCTCGTCGGTATCGCTCCAGACGTACCAGTCCCTGTAGGTTGCGTGGTCGGGATGATCTGGATCTCGCGAAGCCTGGAACCACGGATGCTGGTCGGAGGTATGATTCGGCACCAGCTCCACGACAATGCGCAGGCCACGTCGGTGAGCCTGGGTTACCAGATCATGGAAGTCATCCAGTGTACCATAGTCAGGATGGATGGCGCGGTAGTCCGCGACATCGTAGCCATCATCCCGTAGAGGAGAGGGAAAGATCGGCAACATCCAGATCGCATCAATGCCCAGATCCTTAAGATAGTCGAGCCTCGATGTTAGCCCTGCCAGATCACCGATGCCATCGTGATTGCTATCAGCAAACGCCCGAACGGAGACTTCATAAAAGACCGCGTCCTTATACCAATCGTAGGCCACAGGATCCCCCTTTCGCGGATGGATACGTCATTTCGCCGGTATATTGTCCCGGGTCTGGGCGCAGAAGCCCGCACCGGCGCGTATAACACAGGCACTTAAGCTTTTCCAGATACCCGACCCTTCTATCTTAGCATCGACACGGCCTGTTGAAAAACCGGGCGGCTGGGCTAGAATCGGGTTATGAGCACGCTGGATCGACTGGAAAAGACCCGACAGCGCTATGCGCGACTGAAGCCCGGCTGGGCTCCGGCAACTGCCGTCTATCAACAGCGGGTCGCTGCCGCGCTTTCGAAGGGTAACTGTGTCCTGGACCTGGGGTGCGGACGCGGGGGAATTGTGGAACGCTTGGCAGACTCCGGGGCCTGGTTGGGTGTTGACCCTGACATTCAGTCGCTGCAGCAACACCGGAGCGCGACCTTGGCGCGTGGTTGTGCACAGTCTGAGTCGCTACCTTTTGCCGCACAGACCTTTGACATGATCGTCGCTTCTTGGGTGCTGGAGCATCTAGATCATCCGCGCGCAACCTTTGGAGAGATTGGACGCTTACTGCGCCCCGGAGGAAGCTTCTTCTTCCTGACGCCCAATGCTCGCCATCCGCTCTCTCGGCTAAACGCCATCATCGCCCGGATGCAGCCTCTGCACCAGCAGTTCATCTCAACGCTGTATGAGCGCTCTCCAGCGGACACATTTCCAGTCACCTATAGAGCTAATACGATCCGCTCGATAGAGTATATGGCCATCGGCGCCGGTTTACAGCTTGTGGAGATCGCGCTCATCGACGACCCCGCCTATCTTGCCCTGGGTCCGTGGGCTTTGCTGCCGGCCGTGGCGCTAGAGATGATCCTGCCAGCACTTTGTAAGGTGCATCTGGTAGGGCACTTCGTAAAACGCCCCCCCGCCTGGGGGGCGTAAGGTCCAGAGCGGTGCGGGGAAGCCGCCTGGTGGTTCCATTATGTCATCAGATACTCGGAGGTCACGATGAGGTCACTATTTGTGCTGTTGCTGCCAATGCTTATCCTTCTCGGCGCAGGAATCCTGGCCATTGTTGGGTTGCTGATCTGGCGATCGATCAGACCAAAGCAACCACGCCGCTTGCCCAAAGCTGCCCAACCCCGCAGTGGCACCCAGGAGCAGGCGAGCCGCGCCGACTGGTTCTTGGCGCTTAGGCGAGGTCAGGATCGATGGGAGGTCTACGTTGATGGGCGACGCTATCCGACACTCACAGCAGTGCCTGATGCTGAGGTGCGGGCAGAGGTGGTGGCTGCGTTGCGGGCCCTCGCGGGCTTCGCCCGCACTTACGTACAGACGCAAGCCCACGAGCAGGGTTCATCTACAGAGGCCACCGCGGCGCCAGTCGAATCGCGGGATGACCGTCGGGGGACATCGCAGGATCTGGCGCCCCCCGATTCGGCAACCGCAGCTGAAGCCGCTGTGACCTGGTCGGAACCCCCATCACGCCGGGTTGCCGCACCCGCGGGCACGGTACCGGCGATCGATCTGGCCCAGGAGATCGGTGACATTTTGGAGGAAATGAAGGCCCGCAACCCGGCACTACAGAGCCACAGCGTGCACCTCGCTAACGTGCCTGGAGGTGGCATCAGATTCGCTGTGGACGGTAGCCTCTATCATGAGATCGACGAGATCCCGACACCTGAGATCCGCGACCTAATTCGCCAGGCAACGCGGGAGTGGGAGCGCCGCTGAGGTGTGCAGAGTGGGATCTACCCCCTCGAACCTTAGGTTGTGCGTGTCACCACAGCAATGAAACAAAGAAAACGCGACTATTCAGAATCCATCCCTGCTTGACCCGATGACCTTGTGCGGTAAAATGCGCTCACGATAAACTATAAGGTTGTTAACGAAATGCGCTATCATATCTGGACGATTGGTTGCCAAATGAACGTGGCTGACTCGCAACGCGTAGCGGCCGGACTAGAACGCCTGGGATACACACCCGTTGAACGTGCGCCCCAAGCCGACGTCTTGGTACTCAACACTTGCGTTGTCCGGCAACAGCCTGAGGACAAAGTCGTGGGACGCCTGAACCAGCTTAAGCACTTCAAAGAGCGTCACCCTGACAGAGTTCTGGCACTTATGGGATGTATGGTGGGCATAAAGGACACAGGACGGCTGCAAGAGCGCTTTCCATGGGTCGATCTCTTCCTGCCCCCCTCTGACCCTACCGAGCTCTGGGCCTACCTAGCTGAGCGCGGCGATTTGGGGGAGGCACAGACGCTGATCGCAGATGCAGAGTCGCGCCGCCTAGCGCTGAGCCGTACCGATACTATTTTGCCCCCGTCTTCTAAGGCAACAGTAGTCAGTACCTATCTGCCAGTTGTCCTGGGGTGCTCGCACGCGTGTACCTACTGTGTGATTCCTTACCGCCGGGGTGCGGAACGCAGCCGTCCGATGGCGGCGGTGGTGGCTGAGGCACGCCAGATGGCCGACCAAGGCGTGCAGGAGATCACGCTGTTGGGCCAGATTGTGGACCGCTACGGATACGATCTAGGGGCGTTTGCGCAGGCAGACACGACGCCGCTAGTCACGCTGCTGTACGCCGTGCATGAAATCGAGGGCCTCCAACGGCTGCGCTTTCTGACCAGCCACCCCAACTGGATGAAGGATGACCTGCTCCGAGCCGTGGCTGACCTGCCGAAGGTCTGCCCGCACATCGAAGTGCCAGTACAGGCCGGAGACGATGAGGTGCTCACCCGTATGCGCCGTGGCTACACCGTCAATGACTATCGGCAGATGATCGCTCGAATCCGGACGATTATTCCCGGCGTTTCCATCGCCACGGATATCATCGTAGGCTTCCCCGGAGAGACCGAGGCGCAGTTTCAGAACACGTATGATCTACTAGAAGAGCTGAGGCTGGACAGAGCACACATTGCTCGCTATTCGGCTCGTCCACTGACGTTGGCGACACGCCAATTCCAGGACACGCTGCCTCACGAAGAGAAGGAACAACGGCGCAGAGCCCTGGATAATCTTCAGTCAGAGATCCTCTCCGACCTCAATAGACGCTATATGGGACAGAGTGTTGAGGTGCTGGTAGAGGGATGGCACGCGCGCAAGCGTCGCTGGTTTGGGCGAACCCTAACGGATCGCTTAGTCTTCTTCTCTGGAGATCCAGACGGAGACTGGCTCGGGCGGCTGGCACGGGTTGAGATCAACTGGACAGGCCCTTGGTCGCTCATCGGGGAAGTCCAGCCAAAGCCCGAAGCGACCTGACAGTCTGTTCACGCCCAGATCTTCTCGTTCTCTAACCGCGGTGTCGTGTTTTGTGTCGACCGCCGCCTGATAAGGATAATCGCAGATGCCCGATCCGATCCCTCAAGACGTGGGGATTGTTGGTGCTGGCGTGACTGGGCTCACCGCAGCCTATGATCTGCTCAAAGCAGGACATCAAGTAACAGTCTATGAAGCTCGACCCTATGTTGGAGGACTGGCAGCTGGTTTCAAGGACAGCGCATGGGATTGGTCCCTGGAACGCTTTTACCACCATATCTTCGCCAGCGATCGCGAGATCATAAGGTTTTCCGGCGAGTTGGGCCTCAGCGAGATGATCTTCTTTCGGCGTCCAGTAACATCAATCTACCACGGCCGGGAGATCTATCCTCTGGACAGTCCGCTGCGCGTACTGCAGTTCAAACCACTGCCCTTCCTTGATCGGCTGCGCTTCGGCCTTGTGGCGGCTTTCCTGCGCTACAATCCACTCTGGCGCCCCCTCGAGCGTACAACGGCGCATGGATGGCTCTCAAAGGCCCTAGGCCGCCGGGGATACGAGATTCTCTGGCAGCCGTTGCTGGAGGGTAAGTTCGGACAACACTACAGGCACGTCAATTTGGCCTGGTTCTGGGCGAGATTGGCCAAACGCACACCCCAGCTCGGCTATTTCAGGGGTGGCTTTCAACGCTTCATAGAAGCCGTGGCCGACCGAGTGCGCGCGCTGGGCGGCGTACTGCAGCTTGAGCACCACGTTCGCGGGATCCATCGCGAAGAAGATGGCCGGCTTCGCTTGGAGCTACGCGCTGGAGATCGGATTCACGATCGGGTTCTGGCGACCTGCTCACCACAGATGCTTCGGGACAGGACTCCAACGCTGCCGGCTTCCTATACTGCCGCTTTGGATGAATTGGTGTCTATGGGAGCAGTGGTGCTGGTGCTAGCGCTCAAGCGCCCCGTTACCGATAGGCACTACTGGATAAACATACCCAAGCAGGAAGGGTTCCCGTTCCTGGCCTTTGTGGAACACACCAACTACATCGACCGGGCGCACTACGGCGGTGACACCCTCGTTTACTGTGGGGACTATCTGCCTCCAGACCACGTGCATTTTGAGATGCCGAAGGAGGCGTTGCTGGCGCGGTTTACGTCCGGCATCCAGCGTCTGAACCCAGACTTTCAGCTCGACTGGGTGCGTGCCTATTGGAAGTTCACAGAGGTCTACGCCCAGCCGGTGCCCCAAGTCAATCATTCCGCTCGCATCCCACCGTTGGAGACACCGATTCCCCATCTCTATATGGCCAATATGAGCCAGGTATATCCGTGGGACCGAGGCACGAACTACGCAGTGGAGATCGGACGGCGAGCTGCAAGCGTGGTGGGAGGCGCCACCTGAGCTAGACATGAACCCGGTAACGATCTGGGCGATCGCACTGAAAGACGTCCGGCAGTTCGTCCGCGATCGGACCTTGTTGTTCTTCATCCTCCTCCTGCCGGTGCTGCAATTGGTTCTCTTGGCTCACGCGACAGCGACTGGAATCCGAAATATCCCGATCGCCGTGATCGATGACGACCGCAGCAGGCAAAGCAGGGCGTTGATTGCACTGCTGGATGCATCAGAGCGATTTCGTGTCACGTTCTATCCTCAGACGATGGTCGAGGCAGAGCGAGCCCTCCAGCGGGGGGAGATCTTCGCCGTCTTGAGCATCCCCAGGGGTACAGCAGCAGCCCTCCATCGCACAACGGAGCCGGCCACAATACCGCTGACCATCGACGCAACCAGTTCGATCGCGGCTCGGGTCATCGAGAGCGGAGCTCAGCAGGTGCTCCAGCGTTTTGTTCAGCAGCAGGCAGACGTGGGGCGGGTCGGTATTGACGTGAACTCGGTGATGCTCTACAATCCCTCGATGGAGGGACGGCCCCACACGATCAGTGCACAGTTGGGCTTCATTAACTATCAGATCACACTGGGCGTTGCCGCACTAGGATTGGCTCGCGAACGCGAGATCGGCACCTTGGAGCAACTACTGGTGACTCCGATTCGTCGAGTCGAATTGCTGATTGGTAAGGCCATTCCGCCTACGCTCATTGGCATCCTAAACTTCCTGGTTCTTACACTCATCATCCGCCACGGCTTCAACATCCCAATCCGGGGCGCTTTTGGATTCTTGTTGTTGGGTAGCCTCATCTTTGTCTTAGTTGAGGTTACCTGGGGGATTATGATCTCCTCCCTAGCTGGGACGCAGCAACAGGCCATTCTCCTGGTCTTTATGCAGGCGATGATCGATGTCGCGTTCTCCGGGTACCTGGTTCCAGTGCGAGATATGCCCGGACTCTTTCGTTTCCTTGCACAGTTCGTGCCCCTCAACTATTATCTTATCTTTGTGCGATCGGTAATCCTGAAGGGTGCTGGCATAATGGATATGTGGAGTCAACTCGTCACATTGATCGGCCTGGGGATGGTCATCGGCGGCATAGCAACCTTTGCCATCACTCGCAATCTGGAGTGAGACTATGGATAACGGACGAATCATCACGGCGGTCGCTGCGAATTTGGAGATCGCTGCACCTCGCGTGCGCTCAGCGGTAGCCCTCTTGGACGCGGGAAACACGATCCCCTTTATCGCTCGCTACCGCAAGGAGATGACGGGCTCGTTGGACGAGGAGCAGTTGCGGGCAGTGGCGGAGCGTTTGGGATACCGACGCAATCTAGAGGATCGCCGCGAGACGATACTGCGTTCTTTGGATGCCCAGAGTGTGCTCACCCCGGAGCTCCAACGCGAGGTTCACGACGCTGACACGCTGCAGCGACTGGAGGATCTCTATCGACCGTACCGTCCCAGACGCCGGACTCGAGCGCTGATGGCCCGTCAAAGGGGTTTACAGCCTCTCGCAGAGGTTATCCTGGCGCAACCTGTCACAGGAACACGGGAAGCAGCAGCAGAGCCCTTCGTACGCGGTGACGTGACGTCGGTGGAGGAAGCTTATCAGGGCGCTCGCGATATCGTCGCCGAGCATATTGCCGATGACGCGGACCTGCGAGCGGAGATACGAAAGCTGGTGGGGCGCCGTGGCGAGTTGATCGCCCAACAGATCCAGAAGGCCAAAGATCCAAAGGGAACCTACCAACTCTACTACAGCTTCGCCAGCGATCTTCGCGGCCTGCGCCCCCACCAGGTGCTTGCCATCAACCGCGGCGAACGTGAAGGCGCGCTCAGAGTTCTACTCCAGTTACCGAAGACGGAGGCACTGGGCATTCTAGCTCTGCGCTACCAGGCTGATGCCGGTAGTTTCCTGGCAGAAGATCTGATCGAAGCCCGTATCGACGGCTACAACCGCCTGCTTTTCCCAGCGCTTGAGCGCGAGGCTCGACGGATGCTGACCGAACAGGCAGAGGCCCACGCGATGGATGTCTTCGCGACCAACCTGCGCGCACTTCTCCTACAACCACCACTGCGCGGTCAGTGCGTATTGGGCATCGATCCAGGATACCGAACCGGCTGCAAAGTCGCCGTGGTAGACATTACCGGAAAAGTACTCGACACGACTACCATCTACCCAGACCGCAAGAGAGATCAGGCCAAGCAGACTTTACGCACCCTGGTCAACAGACACGATGTGACGGTGATCGCCATCGGCAACGGTACCGCCAGCCGCGAGACAGAGATGCTGATTGCGGAGATGATCCAAGAGGGACTGGCTGTCCGTTACACACTGGTCAACGAGGCAGGCGCCTCTGTTTATTCGGCCTCCCAACTGGCCCGAGCAGAGTTGCCGGACCTGGACGTCTCGCTCCGCGGCGCGGTTTCAATCGCCCGGCGGCTTCAGGATCCCTTGGCCGAGCTGGTGAAGATAGACCCTCAAGCCATCGGGATTGGACTCTATCAACACGATGTTGACCAGAGGGCGCTGACGGACACGCTCGATACCGTGGTAGCGTCAGCCGTCAACAGCGTCGGCGCTGATCTGAACACCGCTTCTCCGGCACTGCTGGCCTACGTATCCGCGATAGGGCCGCGAATCGCGGAGAACATCGTAAACCTCCGCGAACAGCAAGGACCATTCAAAGATCGAGAGGGACTACTGCAGGTCTCGGGCATCGGCCCTAAGACCTTCGAGCAAGCGGCTGGCTTCTTACGTATACTGGAGGGAGACGAAGCCCTGGATCGCACGGGCATTCATCCGGAGAGCTATGAAGTAGCTCGGGAGATCCTGAGTCTTCTGGACGCCTCAATCGCGGACCCGCAGCTGCCGGAGGCGATCCAGCAGCTGCGGCAGGCAATGGATCTCAACGAACTGGCGCGAGAGCTTGGAACGGGACGCCCGACCCTGGAAGACATTTTGGAGGCGCTGCAAAGTCCAGGCCGTGATCCGCGCGATGAGCTTGAGGGACCTATTTTGCGGGTAGATGCCGCGACGCTAAAGGATCTGCGTCCCGGCATGCGCCTGAAAGGAACGGTGCGCAATGTCGTGGACTTCGGGGCCTTTGTGGACATCGGCGTAAAACACAACGGCCTAATCCATATCAGCCAGATGGGGAAACGGTTCGTTCGCGATCCTCACGACCAAGTCGCGGTCGGCGATGTCGTCGAGGTGGAAATCCTGAACGTCGATATGGATCGAGGGCGTATCGGGCTATCACTGATCACCTAAGTGGCGTTGAGCCGCTCAGCCGTGCAGGCTAAGTCGCTGCAACTTTTATAGCGGAGTTTGACGAGGATGGAAATAGCACTACAATAGGATTAGATGGTGACAGGATCCTTCTACAGGTCCGATTATGCACGACGATCCAGCAGTCCAACAACAATTGATGTGGCTTCAGGAAGAAAGAGGCCGGCTGAGTGCCATGGCGGCTTTTTGCCGCGATGGTCTGATCCTGCTCAGCAACGAACTACACCTCCTGTTGATTAATGCCATAGCCTTAAGCTACCTCGACCTCCCTGGCGCCCCTGAGGACTGGGTAGAGCGCTCCGGCTGGGATTTAGTGCGCGAATTGCGACGATATGCGCCCGAGGCAGTTGATGCTGTGCTTAAGGAGGTTCGCCGAGTCAGCCAAGGGGATGACCGTGCCAGCGAGGGTGAATGTGAGGTCGGCCTACGCACAATCCGCTGGCTTAACCTGGTGATCGACCTCCAGCAACGATCTTTGGGGCGGATGATTGTTCTCCAGGACGTGACAGAATCGCGGCTGTTGTCAGCACTCCGCAAAGACCTTACCCACATGATGCTCCACGATCTGCGAGACCCTATAGCAAATATAGTGGCGTCGCTTGACCTGATCGCTCCGTATGCTTCCACACAACTCGCTGAAGACCAACAACAGCATCTACAGGAGGCCGCGGAGCAAGCCAACCAGCTCGTCACCACTATCAATGAATTTGTGGATCTCTGCCAACTCGAAGGCGGTCGTATGCCTTTGAGTCCTGATGTCTTCTCGTTTGTGGAGTTGGCGGATGCAGTGGTACAGTCGGCGAGAGTGTTCGCGCAGCAACGCGATCTGCGGCTTGGCTACAGCATTGACAATGATCTCCCCTTAACCTGGGGAGATCAGGCACTCATCCAGCGAGTGCTCCAGAGCCTCATCACCAACGCCTTGTTCTCCACTCCCCCGGGCGGCCAGGTAGAGATTGAAGCCGCCTTGGGACCCTACAACCGTGACAAGATCCGCGTTTCTGTGCACGACACCGGATCGCGGATGCCTGATGAAGTCCGAGAGCATCTTTTCGACAAGTTCGCCTTGAAAAGGTATTCGAGAGTTGAGTCTGGACTGAGCCTGGCTTTTTGTCGCTTGGTGGTCGAGGCCCACGGTGAACGTATCTGGGTCTCAAACACATCCGAAGCTGGAAACGCCATCACCTTCACCTTACCTAGGGCCTCTGAGACATTACTCAGTGTCTACAGTTCCTCGTAGTTCCCTCCGCGGGTATGATCTTAAGTATGAAGCCACAGAGCCAGAATCCTTTGGCAGGCCGCGGTGAGCGCCCTCCCTTCAAGCGTCACCCCAGCGCCGTCAGTCTCCGGCGATCGATTGAGAGCGAGACCTGGAATGCCATGCCGCTTCACGCCCGACTCACCCTGACGAGTAGCAGGGTCACGCAGCCGCTCATGGGTGGAGTGATCGGATTCTACGGCTTGGAAGCCCAGGGTCGTCGCGTGCGCTCAGTTGGCGCGTCGGCCCCCGTTTGGAGCTTCCCTGCGTCGGCGATGCCGCATAGCTCAGACAGAGCGCTGCTGTCCACAGCGATAGCCTGGCCGATCCGCATTTATGGAAGCGCTACCGTAGTTGCACCGCAGATCATGACGCTACCGGACGGCAGTCTGATCTCCCATGCCTCAGAGGCTGTCGGTGGACTGTCAGCGACTGCGAAATTGGATGCGCTGAAGCTTGCCGCTTCGCTCAGCGACCATCAGCACGTCTTGGCCTCCCGTCTCACCACCGATGCGCCCAAGATCAAGCCCACGACGGACACCGCAGCAGATCGGAACCCTAGTTGATGTCAACACAGCATCGTGGAGGAGCTTCAGCATTTGCTAGGTATGCATTGGGGTTGGCCGGGTCGATTCGATCGTGGATTGCTGCAGGTCAGAAAAATCCTTTCAAAGGACTGAGGTCTTTAAACTATGTCCGGTATTGAACCGCTTCTAAACGAAAAGAGCGCTCCCTCTATGATTGTGGAGTCCTGATATGCTGCCACTCTTGGCCTGGTATCTGACACTACAAGTTATGGCTTTAGCTGGCCTGCCGATTGCCTTCGCGACGCTGAGACAGCTTCCGTCGCGTGGCTATTCGACGGCTAAAGCGCTAGGGGTGCTGCTGACCGGCGTCGTCTTCTGGTGGGGAAGCACCACGCACCTCTGGGAGAACACCTACGCCGCTGCTTTGACCGCATTGGGCCTCGTTTTAGCAGGTGGACTGCTGTTAATGCACGGAAAGTGGAGCGAAGTCCGCCCCTGGTGGCGGCGCAATCGTCGCCACATCCTCATCGTGGAGGGGCTCTTTCTGGTAGCCTTTATGCTGTGGGCCGTGGTGCGTTCCGCCCAACCTCAGTTGCAGACAGCCGGTGGCGAGAAGTGGATGGAGATCGCCTTCCTCAACGCCAATCTGCGAGCGCCCTTAATGCCGCCCCACGATCCCTGGCTCTCGGGATTTGCGATCTCCTATTACTATTTAGGGTATCTACTGCTGGCTCTGCTGACACGCCTTAGCTTAGTACCTTCCACCATCGCGTTCAACCTAGGTAATGCCGGATGGTTTGCCTTGGTAGCCGTTCAAGCATACGGGACTGTCTATGATATGCTGGGCGGTAAAAGCCTGTGGCGCCCATTCTTTGGCCCCCTGATGGTGCTGATCACCGGCAACGGGCAAGGCCTGCTTGAGGTCCTGCATGCCAGAGGCCTCTTTCCGGATTGGTTCTGGGCCTGGCTCGACATCCGCCAGATCAACGAGCCGCCAACCCCTCCCTTCACCTGGATTCCGCAACGCTTCAACTGGTGGTGGCAAGCCTCACGTACGATTCACGACAGGACCCCTTGGGGAGACTCTCAGGAGGTAATCGACGAGTTCCCCGCCTTTAGCTTCATCTTGGGAGACATGCATCCGCACCTCTTGGCGCTTCCCTTTGTGCTCATCGCAGTAGCGCTGGCGCTGAACCTCTATCTCGGCACGGCAAGAGCATCGGAACGCGAATCGGTGGATCCAAGGCGGCCCTGGCGCTGGCGGCTTCCGCGCTGGGGGGCACTCCTTGGCAGTGCAACGGTGTTAGGCGCCTTAGGGTTTCTAAACACGTGGGATTTTCCGATCTACTGGGCCTTGTTTGTCGGAGCCGGGATTCTCGGGCGCTACGCGCAGCGTGAGCAGTCCCTGGCAGCTTTGATCCAGGTAATTAGAAGGATGCTTCCCGAAGCCGTGCTTCTGGGTGTATTGAGCGTGCTCCTCTACGCACCATTCTGGATTGCGCTGCGTTCGCAAGCCGGAGGGTTGCTGCCCAATTTGTTTAACGCGACCAAGCTACAGCAGTTCGTTGTGATGTTCCTGCCCTTGCTGCTGCCTATGATTGGTGTCATCAGCAGTGCTGCGCGAAAGCAGAAGGTCCGGTGGCTTCAGGCACTGGGCCTGGGCATCGGGTTGATGGTGGGAATCGCACTGCTGGGCCTGGTGGTCGGCGCCGTGACGGGCTACCCATACTTGATGATCATCCTGCGCGGGGAATCCATCGAGGGCTACACGCTACCCCTCGCAACGGCCCTGACAGCCCTGCAACAGCGCCTGCGTCACCCGTGGACTGGTTTGCTGTTGGCTTTAGGACTTGGGGTAGGGCTCTGGACGCTCATCCACGATGGGCCGGGTCATCCAGGTGGGAAGAAGGGCGTGCCTCAAAGGCCCGCTGAAGGCGCGGGCAACGGTCGATTTGCCCTTCTGCTGGTCCTCTTCGGTGCCCTGCTCACGCTGGCGCCGGAGTTCGTCTACCTGCAGGACATCTTTATGACGCGGATGAACACCATCTTCAAGTTCTACTTCCAGGCCTGGATCCTTTGGGGCCTCGCCGGGGCGTGGCAGATGGCAGTGTGGCTCGGAGCTTGGCGTCGCCCAGAAGGACGGAAAACCGGTCGCGGACTCCTGTTGTGCGCCTCGGGGCTGCTGATCGCTGCTGGCCTAGTCTACACAGCTCTGGCAGTGCCGGCCCGAGCCAAACAACACGGGGTACCTTGGGACCTAGATGGCGCCGCGTGGTTGGCACAGGCTTACCCTGGTGACTACGCCGCCATCCAGTGGTTAAATGCTAACGTGGAGGGCGCGCCAGTCATCGTTGAAGCCCCAGGCGATCAGCACCGTGCCTACATCTATGAGGGACGTGTCGCTGCGCTGACTGGCTTGCCGACCCTGCTCGGCTGGGGTGGGCATCAGCGGCAATGGCGCGGCAACTATGACGAGCCCGCACGTCGGGAGATCGACCTGGAGCGGCTTTTTCAGACGCTGGATTCTGGCGAAGCTCAAGGCGTCCTTGAGGACTATGCCGTGACCTACGTCTATATTGGTCCTCTTGAGCGCCAGCGCTACTCGGCTCCCGGCTTGGAGAAATTCGATGCACTCTATCCAGCTGTGTATGACCATGACGGTGTGGTCATCTATAAAATCGATCCCTCAGGGCGCGCTGCGGATCTGACAGCGCCCTAGCCCGGTTGATCTTGTAACCAGTTTTGGTAGTATTAAACCCTGATCTAGGAGGGGATAAGGTCTGATGAATGACGAGAAGCTCGACTGGAACGACAGGGTAACCTTGGACGACGCCGAACTCGACGAGCTGGCCACGGATTTTATCCGTTCGGCAGTCGTAGACGATGTCAAATCGGGTCGCTTCGACCGACGAGTGCGCACCCGTTTCCCCCCCGAGCCCAACGGCTACCTGCATATCGGCCACGCTAAGGCCCTGAGCATCGATGCAGGGATCGCCTATGACTTTGGGGGCAAATTCAACCTCCGTTTCGACGACACGAATCCGGTAAAGGAGGAGGAGGAGTATGTCGAGAAGATCGTTGACGACGTGCGCTGGTTGGGTTGGGATTTCGGAGACACGGTCCTCTTTGGATCGGACTATTTTGAGCAGATGTATGAATGGGCAGAGCAGCTGATTGAGCAGGGCCAGGCCTACGTTGACGACCTGAGCCCCGAAGAGATTCGAGAGTATCGCGGCACCTTGACCGAGTCCGGTAAGAACAGCCCATACCGCGATCGGTCGGCGCCGGAGAATCTGGACCTCTTCCGCCGTATGCGCGCTGGTGAGTTTCCCGAAGCTTCACGCGTGCTACGCGCCAAGATCGATATGGCATCACCGAACCTGAACCTGCGCGACCCTGTGATGTACCGCATTCTGCACGAGCCACACCATCGTCAAGGCGATACTTGGTGCATCTACCCGATGTACGATTGGGCCCACGGTCTTGAGGACGCCATCGAGAGAGTGACCCACTCCTTGTGCGATCTGGGCTATCGGGATCATCGACCGCTCTACGATTGGTTTCTTGACCAATTGGGCATCTACCATCCGCGCCAGATTGAGTTCGCGCGGCTCTTTATGACCTACACCGTGCTAAGCAAGCGAAAGCTGTTGCAACTAGTCGAAGGGGGATATGTCGCAGGATGGGATGATCCACGTATGCCGACCCTTGCCGGCATGCGACGGCGAGGATACACGGCGGAGGCGATCAACGGTTTCTGCGCGGGCATTGGGGTTTCCACAGCGAACAGTGTCGTCGACGTTGCCTTCCTTGAGCACAGCGTGCGCGACGACCTAAACACCCGCGTGCCGCGAGTGATGAGCATACTCGATCCGGTCAAGATTGTGATCGATGACTATCCTGAGGACAAGGTGGAGTGGATGGAGGTTAGCAACCATCCGCAGCGGCCGGAGATGGGTACCCGTGAGGTCCCCTTCTCCCGTGAGATCTACATCGAGCGCGATGACTTTATGGAAGACCCTCCGCGCAAGTACTATCGGCTAGCACCGGGCCGAGAGGTGCGGCTGATGAACGCCTATCTGGTGACCTATAAGGATGTCGTCAGAGACCATAACGGCGCCATCGTAGAGATTCACTGCACACACGATCCGGATTCCCGAGGTGGGCAGGCACCGGATGGGCGCAAAGTGCGAGGCACCCTCCATTGGGTGTCAGTACCCCATGCGCTGGATGCCGAGGTGAGGCTTTACGATCGCCTCTTTATGCAGGAGGATCCGGAGGATGTCGCGGAAGGCCATACCTTCTTCGAGAGCCTAAATCCAGCTTCGCTGGAGGTACGCACTGGGTGCAAGGTGGAGTCCAGCTTGCAGGATGCAGAGCCAGGCTACCGTTGCCAGTTTATGCGCATCGGCTACTTCTGCGTTGACCCAGACACCGATAGAGCGCATCTGATCTTCAACCGGACGATTGAGCTGCGGGACACGTGGGCCAAGATTCAGAAGAAGCTGAGTAGATAGCTTCGCCAGGAGGAGAAAGAGCTTTGGATGATGTTCTGGCCATCGCTGAAGCCTTCAGCCCGAAGGCTTCAGCCCCCATTGAAAGCATTCAAGCCTATGGTTCGGGCAACATAAATGACACCTTTCTAGTACGCGTCTCTGAGACAGGACATCAGCCACGCCTTTTTGTCCTCCAGCGTATTAACCAGAAGGTCTTCCCTAGCCCGGAGTTGATCATGATCAACCTGCGGGCGGTGACAGAACACGTGGCGCAAAAGCAGCAGACTTCGCAGGAGCGACGCTGGGAACTGCCGGCGATCGTGACCACCCGGGAAGGCCAAGATTACTTTATCGATGCACAAGACGGCTTCTGGCGCGCCCTCACATTTATCGCTGGCGCCAAAACCTATCCGAAGGTGAACGATGCACAACATGCCCGGGAAGCAGGGTATGCACTCGGCAGATTTCAACGACAGATCAGCGATCTGAGCATCTGCGCGCTCCACGATACCCTGCCCGGTTTCCACATCATGTCCCATTATCTTCGGCGCTACGACGAAGCCACTGCAACCCGAGGCATCGACTCCCAATCCCCTGAGATCCGCTATGGTGCCAATTTTATAGACCGGCGCCGTGACTGGGCAGCCGTTTTGCAGGATGCGTGTGCGGCGGGTCAGTTGATGGAACGGCCAATTCACGGGGATCCGAAAATCGACAACATCATGATCGATGAGATCACTCAGCAAGCTGTCAGCATCATCGACCTGGACACGGTGAAGCCGGGCTTGGTCCAATATGATATTGGCGATTGCCTGCGATCTAGCTGCAATCCTCTGGGTGAAGAAACTGACGCAATCGACCAGGTGGTCTTTGAGCCGGACCTCTGCGAGGCCATCCTAGAGGGTTATCTCCCACAGGTCCGGGAGTTCTACACTGTCGAGGACTACGCTTACGTTTTTGATGCGGTGCGCGTCTTAGCCTTTGAGATGGGCCTGCGGTTCTTCACCGATCACCTTGAGGGCAACGTCTACTTCAAGACGCGCTATCCAGAGCACAATCTGATGCGCGCACTGGTGCAGTTTCGTCTGATGGAAAGCATTGAAGCACAGGAAATCCAGATCAGGCAGATGGTGCAGGCCCTGACGGACGTGCGATAATGGGAGTCTGAATGGTATCGGTAGAACTCCCCGCATCGGGCATCGTCCGATGGGCGTGGGCAATGATACTGGCGGCTGCGTTGGCCACACGATTGCTGGGCCTTCCGGCAAACCCGTTGGCGCCGGACGAAGTCACGTCGGCATTGGCCGCGCTGGATGCTGAGCGAGGCCTGGAATGGGTCGGTGCGACCGATAGCCCCCTACTTCTTGTAGGTAACGCTGGTCTTTTCACCCTCTTTGGCGCAGGTGAAGGCATTGCGCGTCTGCTTCCGGCTTTAGCAGGTGTGGTGATCGTAATGCTCCCGTGGATGTGGCGGAGACAGGTGGGCGACCTTGGTGCCTTGACAGCGGCTGGCCTGCTCTTGGTCTCCCCGCTTTCACTCTTCAGTGCCCGCCGCGTCGACGCAACCTCTCTGGCGATTCTCGCAGCCGGGCTGGGAGTCACATCGCTCTTCATAACGCTCGGCAAGGCAAACTTGGCTCCAAGCGAGTCGGGCTTGCTGCTCACGACGGCAATAGCCCTCGGCCTCGTTGCCGGCCCCGCCTTCTACGATCTGCTTCTGCCTGGCGGCATCGCCTGCTGGATCCTTTGGCGGCGGATGCCTACACGGCGTGAGTTTGACCTTCGCTGGCATCGCCCTGTTCTCATCGGGCTCGGCATCGCCCTACTCCTCTCAACCGCCTTTGGTCTACGATGGACCGGTTGGGCCGGGGTACTTGATGGGGCAGCGGCCTGGTTGACCGGCTGGATGGTACCTGGTTCACGATCGTCCTCGCTCACACTGTTGCTGCTCTACGAGCCACTGTTGGTGACCCTGAGCGTTGTGGCGATAGGGCTTTTGGCCACCCGCTCGAATAGCCGCACACCCGTCCGCCTAGCGGTCTGTGCATGGGCCTTGTTGGCAGGAGGGCTCGTCGCAGCCCGCCCCGGAAGCACGCCGGAAACCCTGAGTGCAGTCGTGCTACCACTTGCCCTTCTGTCGGGATCCGGGCTGCAGGAGCTCCTCTGCGGCGTAACCGTGACGGCAAAACGCCGGATTGGACTTCATGCCCTAGCGGCGTTTATCTTCTGGATCCCCGGGATGTTGGGGCTAGCCTACTACGCTCGTGGAGCTGTTGGTAGCCCTTCCTTGGCGGTTGCCGCTGTCGTCGTGCTGATGGCACTGCAGCTGCTGCTGGTGCTCATCTTTATGCTTTACCTACCGGTCAATCAGCTGTGGCTTGGAACCCTGTTCGGGATCACAGCAGCCCTGCTCCTGTTGCAGGGAAGCTTCGCCAGCGGACTAGCTTTTACACGATCGACATCACCGCTGGAGCCAGCCGTTGGCCCCGCAACAGCGGAGGACTTGCGTCACCTGCATCAGCTCCTGCGCGAGATCGCCATCCTCAAGAACACCCGACAGGATGCGCTCGAAGTCACCTTCGTCGGGCAGGACGCGGAGTTGGCCGCACTCATTCGCTGGAACCTGCGCGATTTCCGGCAGCTGAGAGTCTCGGCGGCCTGGCCCGCGGAAGGCGCTCCACCAGTTATTACGCCGGAATCGACCGCCACTATGGAGCCTACTTTACCAGAGCAATGGCGAGGCATTCGCTTTGTCGCGTTAACCTCGCACGCTTCACCTGTGCCTCGCTGTGAACCACGCCTGCCGCCTGTATGCCCGGAGTTCGCACTTTGGCTGCTCTACCGAAAGACTCCTTCGCTGCCGCAATCGACCGGCGTGATCCTATGGCAGACCGAGGATCAATTGAGCTGGTGATCCGCCCGCCGAAGGAGCCTGGACCGTGTGCACCGACGATGGCGAGGATCGCCGGTTAGCCCTTGTCCAGCATTCGTCATCGCTTATAATGCCAGGGTACCCCGCCACCACTAAGACCCAGCGGCGTTTGAGCGCAGAGCAAAGAGGTGCAGTGCACACGATATTGGAACCTGGACCTTCTCAGGCCAGGATCGGATACTCCGGAAAGGAGTAAGCAAATGCCTGCCTATCGCAAAGCTAGTATTCGGGAACTTACCCAGGCCGCTGCCAGACTCGATGGCAGGTTTGTACAGGGTGTCCTGCGCAAGGACTCCGATAGTGGAACCTGGATGATTGGAAACACATCGTTAGATGAGTGGGTTAGACGGGACGACGGTGAGGAAGTCACTGTCATTCTAATGTCGATGGAGGAAGGGCGTCCGTTAGAGAAGCGTACCTGTCGTACCTGTGGACGCGAGTACATTGGATATGAGTGTTCTCACTGTCGGGAGATCCGCTATCGTCTGCGCGGTCGATAGTGCGCGGTCAGTTTCAACGAGACGGATGCGTTGACAGACGCTTAGTTGCGTGGAGGTGGATGTGAAAATCCAGGAATATATCGAGATACTGCGGCGCCGTGGGTGGATCATCCTAGTAGCTGCAGTGGTCACCGCGATCAGTGCTTTAGCGTTCAGTCGACTGACGACGCCGATCTACCGTTCCAGCATGGAGGTCTCCATTCAACTCGCCAGACCGGACTTGAGCCTGACCCAATCGGCAAAACAACTGCTCCGTTCCTACGCGCATCTGATGTGGTCCGAGCAGCGGGCCAGCCGCGTGATCGAGGAGCTGGGACTCTACATGGAGCCGGGCGTCCTCAAGGACAACACAACAATCGTCGCGGACGACTCGATAATGGTCATCAAGATCGACGTGGACAACACGGATGGCGATATGGCCAACGATATTGCCTATACTTGGGCCCAGCTTCTGGTCCAATGGCGTGATGATCAGAATAACCGGCAAGACAGAGAAGACCGGGTTTTTGCAGAGATTATTGACCGCCCGTCTTATCGACTTTTGCGGCCCAGGACAACGGTCAATGTAGCTGCCGGTGCCCTTCTTGGCCTGGTGTTGGGGATACTGGTCGTCTTCGCGTTGGAGTGGCTTGAGGCCGGTGTGATACGCGAGCCCAATGCAATCGAAGCTGATACCGGCCTCACACTACTCGCTGTAATTCCTCCGGTGCAGCGATCTTCCGGCTCTCAGTAACCCCTGGTAAGGTAGCCTTCAGGAGAACCCTATGGATACACATCTGATTACCTTGCGCGAGCCCCGAAGTCCAGCGACGGAGGCGTACCGTGTGTTGCGGATGAACCTGGACTTCACCAGCTTGGATCGTGAGCTCAAGGCTTTCGTCGTTGCCTCCCCCACCGCTGCGGGTATGGAGTCCAATCTTGCAGCCAACCTCGCTGTGGTGATGGCTCAAGGAGGACAGCGGGTCTGCCTCGTGGACGCGGACCTGCGCCGCCCGAATCTGCACGAACTCTTTGGGGTGCCCCAGGAACCAGGCGTGACGACCGTGTTGCTGAAGCAGACTGAGGAAGCGCCGGTCACCCTCGCCGAGACAGCCGTGCCAGGACTCAACCTGCTCCCCAGCGGTGCCCTACCCCCCAACCCTGCAGACATTCTGGGCTCTAACCGCATGGCCTCGCTGCTGGCGCACCTGAAAGAGACAGTCGACATCGTGATCTTTCAGGCACCACCGGTGATTGTCGCCGTCGACGCCTCAGTATTGGCAGCACAGACCGATGGGCTCTTGTTGGTCGTGCGTGCCGGTCACACCCGCCGCGACCGGGTCGAACAGGCAAAAGAGCTACTGGAACGTTTTCGGGTCCGACTGCTCGGCGCTGTGTTAACCGATGCCCCAGACCGCGGACTGTTCACCACTTATTGATGCGCGATGTGCGGCTTAGTGAGGAAGCTCCGCCCCTAGCTGTGCAGCCAGCTGGACAATCAGGCTGACGGCGAGATCCACGCTAACGCGTCCGGTATTCAGGATAAGGTGATAGAGATCCGGGTCATTCCAAACTGCCTGGTAGAAGCGCTGTAGGTATCGGGCACGCACACGATCGCTCTGGCGTATGCAGCGCTCCGCTTCTCTGCGCTCTATGCCCATCCTCTTCATCATCCGTAGAATCCGCAAAGACTCTGGAGCCTGAACCCTTATTTGAATCGCGCTAGCAAAGTCCTGTAGCACTACCTGGGCGCCGCGCCCCACAAGGACGACTTCGCCGGCACGAGCATACACCATCATCAGGCGGCGGATCAACTGTGCTTCGACGGCGAGATCACGCGCAGGAAAGCCTTTTACTTCCAGTTTCTCAAGAGCCCGCTCCCGACTGAGGCCCGCCTCGAGCATCAGGGCTGCCGTGCGCTCGTCAGAGGCATAATCTTCGCGGAGCGTAGCGCTGGCAATGACCGGTACTCTTGGAAAGGCCTCGATGGCTTCTACCAGACGCCGAGTTATCTCTTCAAGTTCCAGCCCCCCTGTTGTTCGCTGGTGAAGCGAGATGACGCTGCAGAGCCGCGTCTCGCGGATCCGCCAGGCGCGAATCAGCCGCTCCTAATGCAGCATCATGTAGAAGGGCATCGTTCAAACCAGCACGGATCGCTGCCCCGCGGACAATCTCTCGATCAATGTAGCGCAGCCCAAGCTTGCCAGCAACTCCGGCTGCGACGTAACTGCCTTAACTGCCCAGCTGCCTGGAGAAGGTAATCACCACGCCCATCGATCCACCTCATATAGCTGGCTAGGTTAAGCAGGCTGACAGCGGCTGTGAGGCTCCGGTGTCGGGCCCCTCAACTCTAGGACCATATTCTCAGCATATTCGCGCCAATAGGGATGCTGCCCTACCTGGAGGTAAGCTTGAAAGTCGGATATCGCTTGTTCGTAGTTCCGTAGCTGCTGATAGGCGATCCCACGGTTGAAGCGCGCCTCAATCAAATTGGGGTCAAGGTCATAAGCCATTGTCAGATCAAGGACGGCCCAGCGCGGCTGATTCAACTCACGCCAGTAGAGGATACCGCGCTGCAGGTAGGCAGAAGCGTAGGTCACATCATAGGCAATCGCGCGCGAGAAAGCCTCTACGGCACGGACATACGCCACTTGCGCGCCATGCTTGTTGCCGAAATATCGACAGCTGGTCGCCAGCCCAAAAAAGAAGCGAGCCAGCAACCAAGCGAACCCACGACGCAGCCTGCTCATCTCATCACCTCACGATAGACCGCCAACGTAGACTCAGCGACCTGACGCTGGGTGAAACGGCGCAACACCCGATGCCGCCCCAACGCCCCTAGCTCCCGGCGCAGTACCGGCGATTCGACAAGCTTAGCCAGCGTCTTGCGCAGCGCAGCAACATCACCTTCGGGGAAGACCAGACCCGCTTCGCCAAGCACGTGAGGAATCTCACCGACACACGAGCCAACGACACTGACCTCAGAGGCCATAGCCTCAACAAGCACTCGTCCGAACTGCTCGGTCCAGTTCGGACGCGACCGCGAGGGTAGGACAAGAACATCAATCTCGCGATAGAATCCCGGCATCTGGTCGGAAGGCAGCCAGGGCCGAAAGGCCACCCGTTCGCCCAGCCCCAACGCCACAGCCGTTTCGCGCAGCCGCCCCTCACTTGGACCGCTTCCCAGAATCGTAGCGCGCCAGGAACCGCTAACCTCCACCAAAGCCCTTAGCAGGAGATCGACACCCTTCTCAGGCACCAAACGTCCTACATAGGCTAGATGCACCGGCGTTTCAGGGCGCGGAAGCGCCGGTGGGCGAAAGGTCTTCTGATCGACACCGAACTGGGGAATCACCGCCAGGGGCCCGCAGTAGCCCTTGGCCCGCCAGACCTCGGCTGAAGTGCAACTGCCAACGATAGCATATTCAGTGTGGCGCAGGTTGTAGCGTTCCATCCACGAAAAAGGAGGCGGATATCTACGCTCAAGATTCTGCCACGAGAACCAGAGCGTCTTCGCTCCGCTTTGACGCGCCAGTCTGTTGGCGTGGTAGGTCGCCAGATTGTAGGGCTCCTCATCGATGTGCACCACATGCGGTCGTTTATCCCTGAACAACCGCCGCAGCCTTGGATAAAAGTGGAGATGAAAAGAGCCGTTAAACACCACAGGTTCAACCCGCAACTTATAACCTTCACCAGGCAGCCCCTCTACTGAGACGGTGCCCCGCTCATCCTTCCAGAAAGGGGGCACCACGACCGTGAGTGAAAGATCAGGGGCCGCTCTGACCATCTCCTCTAGCTTCTTCTGGTAGATGCCCACGATGCAGGCTTTGGAGACCATCAAGACTCGCAAAAATCCCTCGTCCTTGCCAAATTCACCAACAAGTCGTAGTATAACGTTAAGTCTTCCGAAGGGAAATCGCACCCTTGGTTAGGATTGGGATAGCTTTACACGGTTCTCAAACCGTGCTATACTGAAAAAGCTGTGGGTTTGTGCAACGCCCATCGCACAGCGTCCGCTTTCTCAAACTTCTGGCCTTTAGCTGTGATGGTATCACGTCCGGATAATCTGGCTCGTGACTCGAGATCGCATCGTGACGGCACGGTATTATGCTAGAAAGGTATCTCCGGTTGCTCGCGGATGGACAGCAAGGATTTTGGGCATCCAATGCAGGATGAGGCAACGCTACCCAGGACATTCATACGCTGGGCAGATAGCTTCCGGGCGCGCGGGCTGGAGGATTTGGTGCTGATCCTGAGCGATCTCCTGCCGGCTTGGGGGTTTATCGGCGGCCAGATTCTCTGGATGTTGGCACCCTTCGTCGGGGAAGCTGCGATCACCCCGATCGCCAGAGCCCTGGAGAGTCCCGAAGCCTTGGAAGAGCTGCATCGGTATCTTCTCGAAGACCGTATCGAAGGAGACTGAGGATGGAAAACCAACTCATCGCTTTGGGTCTGGTCTTGATCGGCGCCTTCGCCCTTTCGATTTATGGGATGCGGCAGCAACGAAAATCAAAGCGCGCTCGATCATCTGATGGCCAAGACGGTGTCGAGGCCGCCGCCAGGGCAGAGCGGGGCGCTGGGGTGGTACCAGCTTTCCAGACCTTCACAGCTGAGGTGGGGCGCGTCGCTGAGGCGGGCCAAGCCGTCCATGTCGCCCTGGGCAGTGGTGGACTGCTAAGCGAGGATGGTATGGTTTCCATTGCAGCGTTGCAGGGGCTTGCCGCGCTCACAAAGCTATCGGCCGCTTACGACACACCGCCGTATCTAACAACCGGCGATCCTACCCTTTATTTGCTGGCTGATACTCAGCTCCGGGATGCTTACGCTCGCTTGGGCACTGCCCAAGGTTACCGTCCGGGCTGTGTGCGATTTTCTGCCCCTACACCGACCCTGTACGCAGCGCAGGCTGCGACCCTCACCCTGGACGAGCCGGTAGGCACCCACATCAACCTAGGTGCTTTCGATCAGGAGGCCAGTCTCCTGGTGGATGCGGCGGTGACAAAGAAGGCTAAACTTGCCGGTGGTGCCGTATCGCCAGCGGGTTTGTCAGCACTCTATCCGGATCTTACCGAAAGACAACTGATCATCGGTGAGGAGCTCTTTGCCGGTGGCGCAGAGGTCACCGACCGTTCAGCCTTTCTGGCCAGCCTGGCAGCCGCGAATCTTCTCCGGTGGCTGGTCATCCTGGGAATTTTGGTCGCCGCCGGGATCTCCCTGGTAGGCCCTCTGCTAGAGGGTGGAGGATAGGCTATGTTTCGCTGGGTCATCCCCACGATCATCGCTGTCGTTGCTGGGTTGCTTGTCTTACTGGGATACTTGGCCCCTATCCCGATCTTTGTCTCGGTGCGGATCGTTCTCGTGCGTTGGGCCACAGTCCTGGCTGCCTTTGCGCTGGTGCTCGCCTACGGAAGCATCCTTAAGGTACACATCGCGCGGGTATTCCGAAGACGGATCCGGCACCGCATTGCCAGTCTGATCTTGTTGGTGTCCGCTGTTATCACGCTCGTTCTTGTTCTCCTGCAAGGGCCAGAAGGGATCTGGGTCCAGGCTATATTGAGTGACATCCTGATTCCCGGCCAATCAGCGGTACTGGCATTGACGGCTGTGACGCTGCTCTTGAGCGGTATGCGACTCTTCACCACCCGACGGAGCCCGATGGCCGTCCTTTTCCTCGCGACGGCCCTGCTGATGTTACTGGGCACGATCCCGGTGGTTTATCCCCGTACTGTGGAACTGATCGTGCAGTTGGTAGATGCTGCGGCCACCGGCGGCATGCGGGGATTGCTACTGGGCGTATCGCTGGGTATTGTCATAACCGGCCTGAGAATCATCCTGGGTATAGACCGCCCATACAGTGGTGGATGAACGGTGATAGCGCTATGATTCGCTGTCCAAGCTGCGGCTCGCTCAACAAGGAAAGCCGACGAAAATGTGATAACTGTGGCGCTATTCTTCCGCAGACCGAGATCCGGTGTCCAAAATGCGGCACGGTGAACCCAGTAGGAAATCTGTTCTGCGACCACTGTAATGCGCGATTAATGCAGCAGGAGGACCTAAACTCACTGGCATCGCGCTCCTCGACTGAGGAACCTAACAGCTCCTCGCTGAAAGGCATCTCCCTACCGACGCGGAGTCCCACGACCGAAGATGATGATCAAGAGCGCGAGGATCTGCCAGCCTGGTTGCGCGGTCTGCCCGATGAAGAGCAGAGGGCTGAAGAGACTGGCGTTTCCGAACAAGAGGTACTGGAGAATGCCGGGGGCTATCCGGATTGGCTGGCGGACCTGATCGACGAGGACGCGGAGTTTGGAGACGTCGACGTACCGGTCGAGGTGGAGGTCGACAACGACAGGGCCGCGTCGCTGTTTGAAGGTGAAACCATGCCTGAATGGCTCCGTGCAGAAGTTCCATCGGTGGAGCCCCTGGCTACCGAACCCAGTACTGAGGAAACAGAACCGGCGTCTGATCAGTCGCTGGCTTCTAAAGCACTACCCGATTGGTTGTCCAGCTTGACTGATGAAGCCGCCGGGGATGAATTCGATGAGCGGGAGTTGCCGATCCCAGACTGGCTAAGCGAACAGGAATTAGACCACCCCGAAGCCGCTCAGTCCTCCAGCACGCCATCGGAGCGGCTCGTGGATACAGCTAGGCCAGAAGAGCAAGACCCAGCTCTCACCGCGGAACGCGACGAGATGGAGGAGCACGACGCACTGACGGAGGAAATCGAAGAGCGGACTAAGAACGGGGCGACGGCATCTTCGGCCACGCGTGAGACAGCATTCTCGATCTTCTCCGAGACGGACCTCCCTGAATGGCTGTCGGATGCTCGTGCGCTCGATCTGGAGGATGCCGGGGCATCGGTTGGCGAAGCGTCCGGGCCGGAGCCGCACGGCGCAGCAGAACCGATACCACAGGCGCAGGAGTTTCAAGAGCCGCCATCCGAAGGCGAAGCGGATGAAACAGCGGATGCAGCTGAGGAGGAAGCCGTCACAGAAGAGGCTGCAGCTACAGCCGAGGTCGCTGATTCCGAGGTAACCAACGAAGCAGTTCAGGGGCCGTCGCCGTCACCTTCAGCGACCACGGCGCAGACCCCACCGTGGGAAGGCGAGCGTGATGACACTGAGGAGGCTGAGCTGCCGGATTGGCTGGCAGGTCTCGAGCCTGCTCCTCCCGGTGAGACGGTATCGGCCGTCTTCACCAAAGAGACTGTCTCGGAGGTAAGCGTCCCCGATTGGCTCCGGGATGTCAGCCCCATTGTTGAGGAGGCCTCGGACCTGACACCGACGGCGCCCGTCTTCGTGGAGGATGCCGATGATGAAAGGTCGAGCTCAGACACACCGCCGTCGCTGGATGAGCCGGCTCAGGAGCCCGACTGGCTAAAGGATCTGGATCTCTTGGCGGACGAGGCCGTCCCGACACGGCCTGAGACCGTAGACGACGAAGCCCCCGTGAAAGCAGACTTGCCGCCCTGGCTTCAGGCGCTTGCCCCTTCTGGACAAGCGCTGTCCACGGGCCCTGAGGACGCTGCCGGAGAGTTGGTGCCAGCGGATATCCCTGATTGGGTCCGCGATCTGAGAGCCGACCCCAACGAGCCGGACAAGGCGTCACTGACTCGGGAGAGGATAGCGACACCCGCTGAGCCAGAAGGCCCCTTGGAGGGACTGCCGGGAGTGTTGCCGTCCCTGTCTGTGGTGGATGTACCGTCGGAGGCTAGGCTTTCCGCCGACTCCGAGCTTCCTGAGTCCGTCATCGCGCAAGCGCAATTGTGGCAGCAACTGCTGGAACAGCCGCGCAGTGTGGAGCGACCCGTCCTCCAGGAGCGCGTGCGCTCCGAGGGAAGCTGGGGGATCATACGCCTGCTGGCAGGAGTGATCCTGATCGCCGTTCTGCTAGCTGCCTTCTGGATGATACCTTCGGGTACGCGCTTGTCACAGGTCCCGCCCGTCCAGACTGCGGTAGGTGTGCCCGCGCTCGCTGCTGGCCTGGATCAACTGACACCCGGTGAGCGGGTGCTCGTGGCGTTAGAGATTAACCCCGCTTACGCTGAAGAGATGGCACAGATCGCGATACCGCTGCTGCGACACATTCAGGCACAGGAGGTGGAGACCCTGATCGTGAGCACCTTGCCTGAGAGCGCCGGGCTTGGTGCGATGCTGGTGGATCAGGCCGGGTACTCCGTTACAGTTAGCGGGAGATATCTTCCCGGCAACGCCAACGGTATCGCCGAATTCTTACAAGGGCCGGAGGCGCAGACGGCAGCCCGTCTGATTGTACTTGCGTCTCAGCCAGAGCGAATGCGGTGGTGGATAGAGCAGAACCTCCTGCTGCGCAGCCACAATGGGAACGGGCCACTGCCGGTCAGTGTTGGGTTAAGTGCTACCGCAGGGCCGTTCATCAGACCGTATCTTGAAGCACGCCGCGTGGATGGATGGGTAATCGGTTTTGCGGATGCGGTCGCCTATCGGGACCTACGCGGTGATATCGGTGTCCACGGGCGGGTCCTAGACATCTTGATGCTAGCACACTGGCTCGTGGCCTCCTTCCTGGTGATAGGCGTGCTTTACGGCTTGGCTCTCCAAAGGAAAGGATCACGCTAGGCTATGACAGAGACACTGGGCCTGATCGTCGGCGCCGTCCTTACCCTTATGGTCTTCAGCTACCTTCTCGGAGACAATGTGCTTTATCGCTGGGCGCTGGCGCTTCTGGTGGGAGCAGCTGCCGGCTATGCCGTGGGCGTGGCCGCCCGATACGTGCTCAATGACTGGATCGTCGGGGCTTTGGCTGCCCAGGGCGCTCCGGACAGCCTTGCGTATGCCGTCCCGCTGGTCTTAGGCGCGTTACTTTTGCTGAAAGGATTCCCCCCAACCCGGTTTCTCGGTCGTATCGCTGTCATTGGCAACAGCTCACTGGGCTACCTTGTGGGAGTTGGCGCGGCTGTGGCGGTATCCGGAGCACTGGTTGGCACCCTTATACCCCAGGTGACTGTCACCGGTGAGGCCTTACGCATTGACGAAGGCGGGCTAGCGATCGCTCAGGGTGCGGTAGTCCTGTTAGGCACCGTTTTGGGGTTGTACTATTTCCATACACGTCCCCACACCCATAGAGATGCGCCCCCTTCCAAGACGCCGGTACAGCAGAAAACCGAGCGCCTGGGCATGGCGTTCATTGCCATCGCTCTTGGCACCGCATTCTCCGGGGCCTTGACCTCAGCGCTTACGGCCCTAGTGCTGCGGCTATGGCAGTTGGTCGAACTGGCTGAGCGTTTGATCAGCCTGGTTGCCGGATAGCGCGATGCTCTTCCGGAAACGACCGCGACGCATTCGCTTCGCTGCAGCTAAAAACACAGGATCGCTAAGATAATGGAAGAAGCTCGTAACATCCAGTCCGTATTGGTGGCCGACTGCGGCACCGCGATCACCAAGCTATCCCTTATTGAGCGCGTCGCCGACAGCTACCGCCTAGTGGCACAGACCGAAGCGCAGACAACTGGCAATCCCCCCTGGCACGACCTAAGCGTTGGCGTGCGCAAGGCTTTGCAGGGGCTGGAGACGATGACAGAGCGCCAATTCTACACTCAGGGTCGGATTATCGTGCCACGACGTGGCCTGCAGGGCGTCGACGCTTTTGTCGTGATCATGAGCGCTGTGGCTCCGCTCCGCGTGATTCTAGCAGGCCTGGTCCGTGAGATGAGCCTTGAGAGTGGCCTGCGCGCCGCGAGAGGCACCTATGCCACGATCGAGGCGACGCTCTCCCGCGAGGGCAATCCTGTCTCCCCTCAAGAAACCTGGGCACGCACCGTGAGAGATCTAACGCCAGACCTCGTTTTGCTGGTCGGCGGTGTGGATGGAGGAGCGCGCCGCCCAGTGCTCGAGCTTGCTGAAGCCATCGCATTGGCCGCCTCGATGTTGAATGAAGAAGAACGACCCGCGGTACTCTATGCGGGAAACCGCACACTACGTCCCCATATCACCAAGCTGCTGGGCGATATTACGCGGGTCCTAATCGCAGATAACGTGCACCCATCTGCCGATACTGAGCATCTAGGACCCGCGCAGAGCGAGCTCGAGACCTTCTATATCGAGAAGCGTCTCCGAACAGCCCCCGGCATAGAGACCTTGAGTATGTGGAGCCGGCTACCCCTTGTACCAGCAGCGACGGCCTTTTCGCGGGTCGTAGACTACCTATGGCATCGTGAAGGGAACCAGGATCGCGGTGTCGTGGGCGTTGACATTGGGGCAGCCACAACGACGATGTCGGCGGTCTTTGACGGACGCCCATATACAACCGTCTACGAACACGGGGTAGTCAATGGGCTGAGCGAGTGGGTCGATGCGCACGGCCTGGCGCGATTATCGCGCTGGATCCCTGATGATTTAGATGAAGAAACGCTAATGACCCTACTATATAACGCAGAGTTGCAGCCCCTGGCAACACCTCAGACGACACAGGAACTCTGGGTGCAGCTTGCAGTAGCGCGCGAGATGCTACGCGCCACTCTGAAGACAGCGCGTCCAACGTGGGACACCAGCGGGGCCGAGATCAACGGATGGGAGACGATGCCACGACTCGATCCGATTCTGATCAGCGGTGGAGGCCTGGTGCATACCCCCCGCCCTGGACAAGCGCTCTTGACGGTCCTTGATGGGCTACAGCCGGCTGGCATCTCGACGCTGCTTTTGGACGTCAACCAAGCAGCCTCAGCAATCGGCGCCATCGCGGGGATTAAGCCTCTAGTCGCCGCCTCAGCGCTCAATGCCGGAACCCTGGCTTCATTGGGTACGGTGATCTCCCCTGTAGGACAAGCACGTCCGGGCGATGTCGTGATGCGTATGCGCATCGAATACGAGAACGGCAGCGAGCTAAACGTGGAGGCCCACTATGGAGAGATTGAAGTGTGGCCGCTGCTGGCTGATCAACGGGCAACGTTGGAGGTCCGCCCCAGCCGACGCTTCGACGTTGGGTTGGGTCCGGGTCGAGGCGGCAGGGTTGAGGTTCTCGGAGGGCTGGTAGGACTCGTCGTTGACGCCAGGGGACGACCCCTGATGCTGCCAGAGAACCGCGATCAACGTCGCCGAATTCTTACGCGCTGGAACTGGGATGTGGGAGGCTAGCATGCTGAACTCCTACAGCATCGCTAATCCGCTGACGACCATCCGTGTACCGCGATTACTCTCTCGCCCGGGGGAGGTGTTGGTGCGTTCTGGAGACGCTGTGGAGCCCACGCACATCGTAGCACAGGCAACACCCCCACCAGATTTTCGTATTGTCGAGATAGCCCAGGCACTCGATGTTCCGATCAAGAACGCCCTATCCTGCCTCAAGGTCGAGCGGGGGACCTCAGTCAGGGAAGGAGATGTACTGGCGGCACGGGGCGGGCTAAGCTCCCGGGTCTGTCGGTCGCCCCTTGATGGACGAGTGGTGGGCATCGGACGAGGGCGGCTCCTGCTGGAGGCAGAGCCGCGACTGGTGCGTCTCAATGCGCTGGTGCCCGGTCACGTCGTTGAGGTGCGCGACGGTCAAGGCGTCGTGATCGAGACGGTAGGAGGGTTCATCCAGGCCCGCTGGGGCAACGGGAGCGAGAGCTACGGCATCCTGCGTATGGTGGTGCGGGAATCCGGATACCCCCTCCTCGCAACCCAGATCAACGCCTCAGCTCAGGGTACCATTCTCGTCGGTGGGGCCACCCTGGATGCGGAGTGTGTTAAACAGGCCCAGGAGATGCAGGTGCGGGGGGTGGTCGTTGGTAGCGTTCCCACATCACTCATTCCTTGTCTCAGGCAGGCGCCTTTCCCCATCTTAGCCACCCAGGGGGTGGGTGACACCCCTATGGC
>PWVB01000451.1 GCA_003562365.1 Anaerolineae bacterium | reverse complement strand
GGATGCGGTGCCGTCTTCGCAGCCCGGGATGCACGTAACCGGGCTTCAGCCGCACGATGAACTCGTTCGCGCCGCGCCAGGGCGCGTTCGGATCCTCCTCGGCAATCTCGTCCAGCGTCGGATGGATCGGCGCCGCGATGTTCCCAAGGTTGCCCACCGCGTTCATCGCCTCGATGGTCACATACACGCCGTGGACCTCCGGCCGGGCCAGGTCGACCAGCGTCGCCAGGGCGCGCTTTACGTCCTCGCCGCTGCCGTGGGTGGCCAGGATTTCCGCCGCGACAATCCGCACGCTCGGGTTATCGTCGTCCAGCGCTTCCCGAATCCGTCCGGCCGCCGCGGAAAACGCGGGTTGCCCGCGAATGAGGATCCCCACAGCCGCCCAGTAGCGGATCGCGGGGTCGGCGTCGTCGAGGCTCACCTTCAACATTGGCACCGCGCCGGCGGTGCGGTCGGCCGCCAACTCGGCCATTGCGAAGATCTGCCGCATCGGATACCGGTCCGGATCCTGCGCCATCTCGTACAGGCTGGTGCCGGAATCGAGTTGCCAGATGGGCGTGCTCGTACCCTTGGCCCGGCGATGGCCCTCGGCCTCCGGCAGAAAAGCTACGTCGCGGGTTTCGACCATCTGCCGCCGGTGAACCGCACGCATTCGCGCCAGCACGTCCCGGTAATCCGGCGAGTCGGCCAGGTTGCGGACCTCGTGCGGATCGTTCTGCAAATCGTAAAGCTCCTCGGCCGGTTTCGGCTTCCAGACGAAGTCCTGCGGGTGGCTGAGTTCTCCCGCATCGAACAGCCGGCGCCATGCCTCCGATGACGCGGGGATGTGCCCATAGTGGCTGAAGTGGCCGTGCATCAGGTGCGGCATGTAGTTGCGGAGGTAGATGAACCGATCGTCCCGCACCGCCCGGACCATGTCGTTCCGCTCGTCCATTCGCCCGCGGAAACCGAACACGTATTGCCGCGGTTCCGCCTCATATTGGCCCATGAACGGCTTGCCTTGCATCCACGGCGGGGGCTCGGCGCCGATCAGGCTTAGCAGGGTCGGAGCGAAATCGACGAACTCGACGGGGCGGCGCGTGAAGCCGCCCGCCTCGTAATCGGCGGGATCCAGGTGCCGGTACTTCGCGGGAACGTACACCAGCAGTGGAACCTGCAACCCTCGGTTGTACGCCAACTGCTTGTAACCCGGCATCCCGCCGCCGTGGTCGCTGAAGAACAGGACGATCGTGTCCTCGAGCAGGCCGTCTTCCTCCAATTCCGCCATGCGCTCGCCGAACCACTCGTCCATGTTCGTGATCGAGTGATAGTACTGCGCCCAGTCGCGGCGGAACTCCGGCGTGTCGGGATGGAACGGCGGCAGCGCGACCTCCTGCGGATCGTGGTGCGGCAGTTCCGTCCGCTGGTTGATCCGCGAGCCGTGACTGACCATCGCATTGAACACGGCAAAGAAGGGCTGGTCTTCGGCGCGGTTTCGCCAGTGGGCCTCGCGCGACGAGTCGTGCCATACCTCCTGGTCCCCGCCGGCCGGCACGACGTTGTAATCCTCCTTGAAGTTGTTGATGGTGTAATAGCCGTGCTCCCGCACGAGTTGCGGCAGCAGTTTCATATGCTCCGGCAAGCCCACCGCGCTGCGATGATGATGCGCGCCCAGGGTGGTCGGATACATGCCCATAATCAGCGCCGTCCGCGCCGGCGAGCACACCGGGGCCGTCGACCACGCCACGTCGTACCGAAGCGACCGCTCCGCGAACGCGTCGAGGTTCGGCGTGTGCGCGAACGCATCGCCGTATGGCCCGATATCCGGGCTGATGTCCTCCACGGTCAGCCACACGACGTTCGGCCGTGCCGCCTGCCCGGCCGCCTGCCCTTCGGGGCGGCCCGGCGCCACGGCCGCAACAAGCAACCACGCGGCGACGAACTTCCACGCACCCGTTCTGATCATCATTCTAACCGCTGCTTTCCTTCGATTCGCCGGGTTACCTACCGCACCTTACGTGCCGGACGTGAACTAAAGCGGGTCGATCGGCCGGCACTGGGCGCGGCGCAGGGTGTGGCGAATCTCGCCCGCCGAAATGCCCGCGCAGTGCATGAACACGCGCGTGCGGACCGGAACGACCACCCTCGCGCCGGGCCGCACCTCCACCTCGACCGGGCGGCCGGCGTAGTCGGTGAAGGTGAGCTTGCCCGGGTCGAGCGAAAACTCAATCTCCGCGTCTTCCCGCACCGGTGCGAACGACACCGTACGGACCCCCTTGTGCGCCCCAAGGGTGGTCAGCGCACGGACGAGATGCCCGGTGCGGCCGACGTACGGTATTTCGCGGGCTTGAACCAAACGCGGCGGTTCGCCTTCCCGCTCGATCAGCATCCAGTCCTGGCGGGGCTGGAGGATCCGCTCCTTCAGGTCCTCGTCGAAGGTGCCCGCGAACTTGTGATGCTCATAGCGCGCCATGATGTGCAGCAGGGCGTCCAGCGCGGGCGCCCCTCGCATCCGATCCACGCTGGTGAGGATCGAGTAGGCCGAGTCGCTGGCCAGGGCGCGGGCGCACAGATACTCCACGTCGTCGACCTGGGTCGGCCGGATATGCTCGCTGACGGGTCCGCGGGTCTGCAAGGGGAACCACCCGAGGTCGGCGACCATCAGATCGCGGCGGGCCCGCCGCCATCCCCGCTCGATCGCGTCATCGACCTCGTCCTTGTAACACGGTGAGACCCAGAAGTAGTCCCTCTGGCCGACGCGTGTGACGAGGTGCCACGAGAAAGGCCCCGATGACGCCGTCTGCGTAAGCGCGGGCTCGCGATCGAGTTTCTCGATGACCGCCAGTTTGGCGTTTGACGTGGTATACCATCGGGGCGG
>PWVB01000303.1 GCA_003562365.1 Anaerolineae bacterium | reverse complement strand
TACGGTACGATACAGTTGAGTGGTCGACATCTCGATCCTCCTGTGGCTGGTTTTTTTCCAAACCTCAGCTTACCAGAAGATCGGATGTCGGCCCTCTTTCTCTCAAACTGTCCGGTAGCTATTGTCTTAGCCCTTTCCGCCACTTAAATTGATATTTTTGGTGAGACTATTACAATAAAAGGAGAAATGCGTGATGGAACATCTGTGGCGGGGACTGCGTCTATAGGTTAGGTCCTGGTGACCATTACGATGCAAACAAAGGAGAATGGTATGCGAACGAGACAGTTGACTGCTTTAGGTGCAATTGCAGTACTCGTGTTAGCTTTGGTTGTCAGTGGATGTAACCTGGTCCCACAGCTCATCGAGCCGACTGAGCCAGCGGTGACACCCACGCCGGTGACGCCGGTAGATCCGGCCCCGGTGATGGCGCCGGAGGAAGAGCTGGAGGCCAGGCTTGCGGCGCAGTTGGGCGTTGGGCCCGAACAGATCGAGCTGACAGGCGTTGAGGCTGTCCAGTGGCCGGATGCCTGCCTGGGCGTGCCTATCGAAGACGAGCTTTGCGCTCAGGTGATCACCCCCGGCTATCGTGCGATGGCGGTGGTGGACGGCGAACTCTATGAGGTTCGTTCTGACGCGGCGTTCGACCGGATAGAGCTTTTGCCCGGAGCTATCCCGCGCGCACGGACCTATCTTGCCGGGTCGTTGGGCGTTGAGGAAGAGACGGTCAGGCTGGTCAGCTTCGAAGCAGTGGAGTGGCCGGATGCATGTCTGGGGGTGGAGGAGGAAGGGGTAATGTGCGCCCAGGTGATTACGCCTGGCTTCCGGATCGTCTTCGAAGTCGCCGGAGAGTCCTATCAGGTGCATACCGATCAGGCCGGTGATGCCATCGCGATCGCGTCGGATCTCGTAACCCCACCGGAGGAAGATGACTATGTGGCAGTCGAGGTGCCTCAGGCCGCACTGCGGTTTGAGATTCCGGCGACGTGGGCCCAATTGGAGGGTGAATGGGCGTGGGTCAGGGAGCCTGAAGATGATCATAAGGTAGGGCTGAACTGGGCCGAGCTACAACCACCCGAGGAGTTGGAAGCGGTTTTGCTGCCGCAGCCGTCACAGACGCTGGAAAGTGAGGAACTGGAAACTCCGCTGGGGCCAGGGCGAGAATATCTGGTCGAGGTCTATGGCCCGGCAGTGGAGGGAGAGCAGGCGCCGGTCGTCGCGTTCGAGCGGCATGTTCTGGTGCTTGTATCACAGAACGGGACCCGCTGGGGGTATGGCTTCTACGCCAGCGCCCCGACTCAGGACGCACTGGCGATCCTGGAGCCGACACTGACACATATGGTGATCACCGCTAGTCTTGAGCCGATCCCTGCGCCACCGGCGCCGGAGCCGGAAGCCGCATTGCGGGCTGGCGTTGCGCAGCGGCTGGGCGTCGTTCCGGAGGCAGTCGAACTGACGGCGCTCGAACCCGTGCAATGGCCTGATGCCTGCTTGGGCCTGGCGGAAGAGGACGAGCTGTGCGCGCAGGTGATCACGCCTGGCTACCGCGCTACGGCTGTCGTGAATGATCGCCGTTACGAGGTGCGTTCAGATGAGGCGGTGAATCGAGTGGAACTGGTGCCTGCTGCCGTCGCCAGGGCGCGCGCGGTGCTGGCCCGGTCCCTAGGCGTGGCGGAGGATGAGATTGAGTTGGTCCGTGTCGAGGCCGTAGAATGGCCTGATGCCTGCCTGGGTGTTCAAGAGGAGGGGCGTATGTGCCTGCAGGTCATCACGCCCGGCTATCGAATCGTCTTTGAAGTAGCCGGTCAGCAGCACCGGGTTCACACGGACCGGACCGGCGATGCGGTGGCCATCGCCCCTTAATCCCATCACTGGGGACACGTAGCTCGCTTCGGAGGCCGGAGCTCAACTGCTCTGGCCTCTTTTCGTGTCTGAGCGATGGGATCGCGACGCTGGTGTTTGACAAAGCAGTGATCCCTCCTGATAATTCGATCAGGCAGCGGGATGGAGGTGTTATGGAGGTGACCGTGACAGCGAGGTATCTTGGTGGATCGATGGAGGCTTTGGTGTGGGTGGGACCCCGGAAGATGGCCCTTCAGGAGGAACCGTTACCTTCGATCGAGGCTGATGAGGCCTTGATCAGGGTAGCCTACTGCGGGATCTGCGGCTCTGAGCTGAGCGGATACCTGGGTCACAACGCGCTGCGTAAGCCACCTTTGGTGATGGGGCACGAGTTCTCGGGAGAAGTCGTGGCGTTGGGCGCGGCGGTGCGCGCTGAGCATCCGGAGCTGGAAGTTGGCGCCAGGGTCACTGCGAACCCGATGATCTTTGATGGGACTTGTCGCTACTGCAAGGACGGTTTGCCGCATCTATGCGCGGATCGGGCGCTGATTGGTGCACATCGACCCGGGGCGTTTGCCGACTACGTCGCCGTGCCGGCGAGCCAGCTCTTCGGGTTGCCTTCTGATATGGACCTCCGCACCGGGGCGCTGAGCGAACCGGTGGCGTGCAGTGTGCGAATCGCCCGACTGGCTTCGGGCGTCGGAGGCGCGGCGGTGCTGATCGTGGGTTCCGGGGCCATCGGCCTATTCACGCTGCAGGTCCTGCGCGATAAGGGCGCGCGTCAGGTCTTCGTCAGCGACACAAACCCGGCGCGCCTGTCGGTGGCAGCGGCGCTGGGGGCTAAGACTCTGAATCCCCAAGAGGTCGACGTCGTCGAGGTCGTACTGAGGGCAACGGGCAGCGAAGGCGTCGACATCTCCGTGGACGCGGTGGGCAAGGCCGTGACGCGGGCGCAGTGTGTGGGCGCGACCCGCAGGAGCGGCCAGGTTCTTTTGAGCGGACTGCACGAGGAGGTCAGCGTGATGCCCGTGGCAGACCTCATCCGCAAAGAGCTCAAGATCCAGGGGACTTTCTGCTACACGCCTGACGATATTCGGGAGGCGCTGCAGCTTCTGGCTCGTGGGGCGGTGGTGGGGGGGAGCTGGGTGGTAGAGGCGGCGTTGGCCGAGGGCGGTGATTGGTTTGCGCGGCTGATCGATGGCCCAGGTGAGGCGGTGAAGGTGCTGCTACGGCCTTCCGTCGCTCTGGACACATTGGAGGTGGGGAGGCGATGAGCGGGGTGACGATGCGTGGTGTATTTCCAATTCTGGTCACGCCTTTTGACGAGCAAGATCGGGTCGATGTCGATAGCCTGCAGAGTCTGGTCTCCTTTCTGCTGGATCACGGCGTGCACGGCATGGGCGTCGCGCTGGGGAGCGAAGTTCTGCGTCTGACAGAGGCGGAACGCGTGTTGGTCACGCAGACCGTGGTCCAGCAGGTCAAGGGGCGGGTGCCCGTGGTGGTTAACACCAGCGGCGCAGGCACGTGGCAGGCTCTACACTACAGTCGGCTGGCCGAGGAGAACGGAGCCGCGGCCTTGATGCTAACAGCTCCATCTTTTATGGCACCCGATGCAGCCGGCATCCGCAGCTACTTCAGGCATGTGTCGGATTCAGTGTCCTTGCCTATCTTCATCCAGGATGTGGCCCAACAGCACATCGACGCCGGGCTGGCCTGCGAGATCGCTGAAGAGAGTGCGTGGGTGCGCTACATTAAGGTGGAGAGCGCACCGACCACGCTGATGGTCGGCGAGACGGTCCGGAAGGCGGGCGACCTGTTGACCGTCTTTGGCGGCGCTGGAGGCGACTATTTCGTCGAGGAGCTGCGACGCGGCTCGCAGGGGACGATGCCGGGATGCAGCATCCCGGGCGCCTTTGTGGAGGTCTGGGATCGCTATCAGGAGGGGGACAGGACGGAGGCGGTTCAGACCTTCTACGAGCGGATCCTTCCCGTCAATCGGCTTTGCTCGCAGGGATGGGGCGCCTTTTTCTACGTTCACAAGGAGATTCTGAGATGCCGTGGCGTTATCGCCAGCGCTAAGGTGAGGGACCCATTTGTGCCTCCTGACGCGATGACGCAGCGCGAGGTGCAAGCACTAATCACCGCGCGATTTGTGTAGGAGGAGAAGAGCTGCCGGTTAAAACTGTGCTGGGGTTCGCGTGTCGTCAAGTGGGGTAAAACGTCAAGCGCTTTCTCGAACAGTCAGATCAGTCTATTCTGCTCTGTTAGAGTTCCTATAACAGATCAGGCCGTTCCGGGCGTGGTCAATGCCTCATGTTCGCAGGTATAGGGCAGTGGGCCGGGTGGGCAAGGCACGCTGTTCGGCGTTGTCCGTGGTGTCCACTGCGTGTCAACCCGCAACGAAAGCAAGCCGAAGATCCGTTGGAAGAAAGGCGGGGTAAGCAGGAGTGTCATCATTGAGTCTGCTAGCGATCCATCAAGAAAGACGCCAACGTGTGAACACGAACCCTCGTCGGATGAAGGCAGAGGGCGGGCAGGACATTGCCCTGACTTATTCTGGTCGTGAGACTCCGCTAAGTTGCCGTGGGAAGGGGCAGATGGAGAGCCAACGAAAGGGAAAGGTTCCTCAAAGCCATCTGCTTAACCTGGAAGCTCGGTGCTGCGGGATGAATCTACTCGACTTTCTGACACCGTTTGAGGAACCTAGGCTAACTTGAAGATCACAGAGGTGGATGTGGTCAGGTTTGAGGTGCCGCGGGAAGTCTTCCGCGACGGCCGCGTGGTGCAGGATGGCAGAGCTATCCAGACACTGACCAAAATCATGACGGATGAGGGGGCGGAGGGTTACTACCTTGGCGGGTACGGACACGGCGACCGTGACGGCCTGCCGAGGGATCAATGTGCCTGGTTACTGAGCAAGGCACGCGCGATGCTCATCGGGGAGGATCCCTTTGATCGCGAACAATTCTGGCACTGGATGTGGGTCTCCAAGACGCCGGAGAACCTCCTTAGCGTGATCGATATGGCGCTATGGGATCTTCAGGCTCGGTGGTTTGGAGTCCCGGTGCACAAGCTTTTGGGGGGGTGTCGGGAGCGGGTGAAGGCCTATGCAAGCACCTATCCGAACATGGGAACGCCGAAGACCTATGCCGCGCACGCCTTAGCTTGTAAGCAGCTGGGGTATCAGGCGTACAAGATTCATCCCTACTATTTTGCTGATCCGCGGACTCTCACGCCGCTACCGGGTCGGCCCTCTCACTTAGAGGCCGATGTAGCGGTTTGTCGGGCTGTCCGTGAGGCGGTCGGAGATGACATGGTGCTGATGTTCGATCCCTGGGGCACCTACTGCACCTATGGGGACGCCTTATGGGTAGGGCGGGCCCTGGAGGAGCTTGGCTTTTCTTGGTACGAGCATCCGATGCCGGAGTATCGGGTGGGCGCATACGAGAAGCTCACGCGCGAGCTGGAGATACCCATCCTCGGTCCAGAGATCGCCGCCGGTAGCCTTTATACCCGGGCCGACTGGATCCGACGTGAGGCGACGGATATGACGCGCATCGATGTGCTGCGCGGAGGGATAACCGGCGTGATGAAGCTTGCGGCGGTCGCCGAGGCCTATGGAGTGCGGTGCGAGATCCATATGAGTGGGTTCGGCAACCTTCAGGTGCTGGGCGCCACGAGCGAAGACACCTGCGAGTACTACGAGCGCGGGCTGCTGGCGCCGGGCTACGATTACGATGTCCCGCCGCCCTATCTGGCTGCCATTGCCGATCCTATGGACGAGGCGGGCTACGTCAAGGTGCCTCAACTGCCCGGCATGGGCTACGTTATAGATTGGGATTATGTTGAAGCGCACCGCGTGACGGCTGACGCGTGAACGCTGCTCGCCGGGGCCGCACCGCAGATGGGGTCCCAAGACGGCGCTGCTCTATTCTGCACTGGTGACCTGGAGCTCGGGCGACAGAGCCTTCACGACGGGACGGCTGCGATGCCATAGCCACGCGACCTGGGAGAAGGTGGCCACGTTGAAGGCGATGATGGTGACCAGAAGGCCGGGCAAGCTCTGCAGCAGCATTCCTATGCCCAGTGTGATCACCGTGATGACCAGATAGAGCGTGACCGACTCGATGATGCTTCCGGTGCGCTTGCTGTTGACGATGATGCCCTGGTACAAACTCTGGACTAACGCCAACGGGGGCAGCAGCACCGACAGCCAAAGGGCTTGGCGCGCCAGTGGCAGCAGCTGCGTTGGCAGCGCCATCACGACGCCCAGCCACAGATCGGCCAGCGGGCTGGCTACGATGATCAGGACGACGATCAGGAGGGCAGACCCCAGGAGGATGGCGAAGCGCCGCAGTCTTTGGTAGGCGTGCGGCTCGTCGAGCACGGCTACCACTACCTCGTTGTAGGCAAGGCCGGGGCTGCGCAGCACGAAGGTGAGGCCGGTGATGACCGGCAGGACCGCGAGCGAGTTGAGCGCCTCGGGCATCCTGCTGATGGCTGCGCTGGCGATGGGGGAGACGAAGATGAAGATGAGTGAGGTGATCGCTAGGGGGACGTAGAAACTCAGAAAGCTGCGCAAAGTCAGGGAAGTGGCGTTGCGAGGTGCACAACGGATCTGGGTGCGCACGATAGGGCGCACTCGGAGGCCGGCATAGAGTGCCTCGGCACTGACGCCGACGGCAACCGCGCTCGAGGCCACCACGATACCGGGGACCCGTTGGAGTAAATAGCCGATGAGCAGGACTAGACCGACGGACGAGATGCGCACGACGGTGCCGATGCCGACCGCTTTGGTATGTCCGAAGCGGATCATCGCCCCCTGCTGAAAGCGGCGGAAGGTAATCCCCCAGCACCAGGGTGTCATAATCATCAGGCCGATGCGTCCGGGCTCCAGGATCTCTTTGGGTACGCCGATGATGTCCTGCGCCACGAGGTCGTAGAGCGGGGTGAAGGCGACCGAGATGTGTATCAGCGTCAACGCGATGCCCAGGGCGACGGCAATCCGCCGCAGCTTCCTGTATGTCTCCCAGTCCTTGCTTAGTGCGGTGGAGGCTGAGAGCATCATCACGCCCGGCGACTCGATGATGAGCGCAACGGGAAAGACGATGCCTCCCCACGCCGCGAGGTTGATCTCGGGATTGGCCAGCCGGGCAACGATCGCGTTGTGGGCTGGGCCCTCAAGGCTCATCAGTAGGAAGCTGAGCGCCAACGGCCACCACATCTGTGCGATCTGGCGGACAGTTGTCCGGGCGGGTTGGCCCGTGCCTTGGTCGGTTAGGTGGCTCACTATGTCGTGTTCCTCGATTCGCTGCTCCGCTTTATGCTGATCATCTCTGGGCGCAGGGTGCATTCTCCCGGCACGGGTGAGCATGGTATACGATGCGGGCGTAGTGGACCGGCATAGACGCCGGACTCAGACTCTGCCCACGGGCGCCACGTAGATGGTGAACTCATCGTCACCGTCCAGATCGAGCAGGGCATCCATGTCAGCCTGATTGTAGGCAGCGATCGCGCAAGCTCCGGCGCCGATGGACTCCGCGGCTAAGTAGAGGTTCTGGCAGACGTGTCCGGCATCAAGATTGGCGAGCTTGGGCGTCATCAGGGCATAGCGCCATTCAGTGCGGTACGGCAGCACGGTCCAGACAAAGGTGACGGCGCTTTGCCTGACAAAGGTCTGGTTATGACAGGCACCGGCGGCCTGATGAGGGAGTTGCGGATTGAGGGTCAGAGGCAGCAGCTTGTGCTCGATGGACAGGTAGCGATAGAGTCCGACATCCAAGTCACCGACGCGGTTGATCACCAGATAGGTCTCAAAAGGATGGCGTGCCCCGGCAGACGGCACGGTGCGCCGCAGCGCCACCCCGCTGCGCCAAACCTCATGGACGCCTTGAGTCGCCCAAAGCAGATAGGCGAGCTCCTCCAGCGACAGGGGTGCGTCGGTATAGCTCCGGTGACTCCGGCGCCCGGCGATCGCCTCTCGGACTGTCACCTCGCCCACCTCGAGCGTCTCTGGAGCGGGCAGGTCGATGAGCGGCGCGCCTTCCGGATAGGGTTTCTGAAGCGGGGGCGGGGGCACCCGCTGTTGTTGATCAGTGCGCATATCGCGCATCTCGAGCCATAGGTCGCTCTTCATGAACTTGCGGTAGTTCTTAGGATAGGGCATGCTTCACTCCTTTGTGGCTTGGACAGCTCGCGCGTGGTCGTGTGCCTCAGTCAGCGGGTGTCTCCACCCGTGCGCCGATTGTATCCCGGATCCGGCGGCAGATCGGTCTGCTCGGCGGCTGCTTTGGCCAGCTGATCGCAGCGTTCATTGAGGGGATGGCCGTCGTGGCCGCGGATCCACTGGAAGGTGACCTCGTGGGTCTCGCAGAGCTCCAGTAACTTGGTCCATAGATCCGGATTGAGGGCTGGCTGCTTCTTGTTGCGCATCCAGCCGTTGCGCTGCCAGCGGCGCGCCCAGCCCTTGATCATAGCGTTTACCAGGTACTGTGAGTCCGAATATAGTGTGACGCGGCAGGGTTCGGTGAGCGCCTCTAGGGCCTTGATGACGGCAAAGAGCTCCATACGGTTGTTCGTCGTGCATTGGAAACCCCCGGACAGCTCCCGCTGGTGTTGGTTGAATGTCAGGATCGCGGCGTATCCCCCGGGTCCTGGGTTGCCCAGAGAACTCCCGTCAGTGTAAGCGATAATGTGTTTTTTGCTCATAAGGATATTGTAGGGCTTGCGTCAGGAAAAACAACCCTGCTCGCTTGCCGTAGCCGGCGGTGCGGGTATAGTTGGGGCTGTGAGAAAGAGGCGACGACTAGGACTCCAGGATCAGGAGCGCTTCACTGCCTGTCTGGCTGCGACGTTGCTCGGGATGTTGCTCGTTTTTGGTGTGGGCTGCATTCGCACCGATGTGCCCGTAGCAACGGAGTCAGCGAACCCTGAAGCAGTGTTCCAGGATACCGCTACTCTTTCCAGTGTCTCTGAACCGGCGACCGTCGTCGCGGAGGTGACGGAGCTTAACCCCGAGCCCGTGTCCCCGACGGTCGCAGCGAACCCGGCGTTGGCTGAGGAGAATGTGATCCCGTCGCCGACCGCGCTGCCCCCGATCCCCCGGACGCACATGGTGCAAGCTGGGGATACGCTTTTGGGCATCGCGCTGGCGTTTGACGTGCCGTTGGCAGCTCTGCAGCTGGAGAATGATTTGGGCGCCGCGACCACGATTCGGGTGGGGCAAGTGTTGGATATCCCGCCTGCGACGGCCTGGACCACTGCCTCACCTTTCTGGGTCGTGCACGAGATAGCTCCAGGGGAGACACTGAGCGCGCTGGCAGCACGCTATGTACTTGGTTTGGATGCGCTGGTGGCCGCGAATCCAGGGCTGAACGCTGATCGGCTGGCGGTCGGTCAGGCTCTGGTGCTGCCGCTCCGAGGCCCGGCGGACGTGGTAGCGATGGTCAACGCGCCGACCCCGACATCTCCCGTTCCGCCCACGCAGACGCCGTTCTCGTTGCCGACTCCGACGGCGACTGTTGTATCGGAGTTGGACGCGGCGGACCAGTTGGTTGAACCAGCCGCCCCGGCGGTGCCGACAGCGATTTCACCGCTGCCGGAGGATCCTACACCTCCGGCGCCCGATGCCGGAGTGCCGGCAGAGGTGGCAGCGCTGCCCGCGGAAGTCTACCGCTTACTGAATGCCGAGCGCGCGGCACACGATTTGCCTCCACTTGCCTGGAATGAGACCCTGGCGCGCGCCGCCCAGCGTCACGCGAATGATTGTCAGGCACGTGGCTGGTGTAGCCACACCGGATCGGATGGCTCGAGCTATCGCGAACGGATTATCCGTGAAGGTTACGATCCCGTGCGCTGGTCGGAGTGCTGGGCCTGGTATGGTTCTGCCGAGCGGGCTGTGGCTATGTGGATGAACGAGACGCCGCCGAACGATCCGCATCGACGGACCATTCTGGCGCCCCATTTGACCGAGGTGGGGGTTGGGGTGGTGCCGGGCAAAGGTTTCGGCTACTATTTCATCGCTAACTTCGGCACACCCAGGCAATAGGCTCAGCTGAAGCGGGGCGGTCAATCGATCGGTTAACTGCCCCGCAGGTCTTAGGCGATGAGGTGGCTGAGTCAGACCATCCGCACGCCGGCGAGTTCGAGTTCCGTGGCGAAATGACAGGCAGCAAAGTGTTCTTCGCCAAGGTCCCGCAACTGCGGCTCGTCGGTGGCGCATATATCCTGCGCGTAGTTGCAGCGGGGGTGGAAGTAGCATCCGCTGGGTGGATTTGCGGGGTCAGCGACCTGGCCCTCCAAGTGGATGCGGACGCCCTTGTCCCGGGCTCGAGGGTTGGAGACGGGCACGGCCGACATCAGTGCTTCGGTATATGGGTGTTTGGGGTTAAGATAGGGATCAAGGCCACTGGCGACTTCGACCACCTTGCCGACGTACATCACGACGCCGCGGTCGCAGATGTGGCGGATGACGCTGAGGTCGTGAGAGACGAAGAGGTAGGTTAGGTCAAAGTCGGGCTGTGCAGACTGACCATCGCGGTCTGATAACCGAATGGCGTTGTCCATATGGCCGTAGCCCGCATTCGGATAGGTGCTGCTGCTGTTGGACACGGGACGGCCAGTGAGATCGCCATCGTAGGTCAGGCGTCCGGAAAGCTGCAAGGCTGTCATAACCTCGCCATCCAAGGTGAGCTGGGTGATCTTGTGCAGTATGTCGGTCACTTGCTCCGCCTCTTCCTGAAAAAGGGTGGTGAGTGTGCGGCTGACGCCGCTGTAGTCGGCCCAGGCTGATTGGCACCAGGCTTTAGCCACCGCCTGTTCCTGGTCAATCGGATGCGCCGACCGACTCAGATCCTTCAGATGCTCAAGTCCAGCGAGAATCGCGAGGAAGAACTCCAGGGTCCTGGTCTGAGGCCGATGCGTGACTGTCTTCTGGTGCAAGGACACGCCTAGGGCAATCGCATTTAGGCTTCCAGGACCTTGAGCAGGTAGTCTTCGTCCCAGGCCGCCTTGAGACGCTTGGCGTGGACCCCGCAGTTGGCAGTGTCCGCATGTTTGAGCAGATTCAAGGCTAAGTGGCGCAGGACCGCGAAGTTTTCGGCGCCATAGCCCTTGCGTACGCGGCTCTCATCC
>PWVB01000454.1 GCA_003562365.1 Anaerolineae bacterium | reverse complement strand
CGGACTAGGCATGAATTCAGTCGATTTGATCCCGCATGACCACACGGTTCGCCTCAATCAGGTGGTTGACCGCGCGTGGCAGCTATTCCAGTCCCACTTCATTTACGGCCGCCACCCGATCCTGAAGGAGGCACCGTTCCAGCACCATTTCGCGAGCATCCTTTCGGCGGTTGGCTCCCTCTACTGCATGGAATGAAGCGACGTTTTCTTCGTGGACCTGGAAACTCGCTGCGAGGACGTCAGAGGCAAGACGAAGTTCATCGACATCACGTGTTCCTTCCCCAACGCCGCGGTCTCCTGTGCGATCGAACTGAAATTCAAGACTACACAGCAGGGGGCCCAGGACCACGGACGGATCGACGCCTACGTGGACATCGAGGCTGTCGAACTCGTGTGCGAATCCCACTTCACCTTCGGCCGTTTTTTCATGATCACCGACAGTTCTGTTTACGTCAACACGTCAAGACGTGGTGTCGGAACCGAATGGCACTGCCGCTTGTCACACAACGACTTACGTCAATCCGGGGGCGGCAACTTTGTGGCGTTGGTGACCGGCGGTGGTGTGGTCTGAGGCCGATTCGAACCGGGGGTTCTTCGGGGCTAAGGATCGGCGCGCACCGAAAGCGCCCACTCCACTTGGAGCGTTTTTTGGCACACCGGCGTCACGTCGGCAGGCAGTCGCTGCCCCGCGCGTAAAAATTGCTATTGGACCGGAGCCTTCCTTGGGGTATGATCGTCTCCAATCCGTGAGGCCTTCCTTGGAACTCGAGTGGCGTTGAGACCAAGGAGGGCCTCATGTCATTTTACCATGCTGACAGTTCCGTACAACATCGATTTTGCTTGATCCAAGCCTCCTTCCTGCAGTCGGAGGGTTTGCCGTTTGCCGATGTCCTGTCGGAGGAGGAGATCGAAGGCGCCTTCGCGGACGCAGGGGTCGACTTCGCACAGGAAGACGACGAGATCTACACCCCGCCGCTGACCCTTTGGGCGTTCCTTTCGCAGGTCCTGCACAAGGCCGAGCAACGTTCCTGTATGGCGGCCGTCTCGCGCATCCTGGTGTTGCTGGTGGCTCTGGGACGAGAACCCTGTTCCAAGAACACCGGAGCCTATTGCCGGGCTCGTGCCAAGCTGCCGGAGACAGTCATCGAGCGTTTGGTGGTGAGCGTGTCCCGCGGCTGCGAAGAGCAAGTGCCGAAAGCATGGCTGTGGCACCAGCGTCATGTGAAGCTGATTGACGGGACTACCTGCAGCATGCCGGATACGGAAGAGAACCGGGATGCGTATCCGCAGCCTTCGTCGCAGAAGGATGGCCTCGGCTTCCCGATCATTCGTTTGGTAGTCGCGTTGTCCTTGGCGACGGCGATGGTATGTGGCGCTGCCATGGGACCCTACTCGGGTAAGGAGACGGGCGAGACGGCGTTGCTGCGACAGGTGCTTGACCAATTCGCTCCTGGCGACATTCTGCTGGCTGACCGCTACTTCTGCAGCTTCTTCATGGTTGCACTTCTGCTCAACGGAAACCTCGATTTCGTGACGCGGCTTCACCAGTCCCGCAAGACCGACTTCTCTCGGGCTCGGCAACTGGGGAAGGGTGACCACATCGTCGTCTGGAAGCGTCCCGACAAGCCGGACTGGATGGACCATGCTACGTACGAGCAGATGCCCGACACGCTCACCCTGAGACAGGTCGAAGTTCAAGTTCACCAACCTGGCTTTCGCACTGAGTCGTTGGTCGTGGTAACGACGTTGCTCGACGCTAAAAAATATCGACGGGAGGAGATCGCCGAGTTGTACCGCCGACGTTGGCTCGTGGAGTTGGACATCGAGGCGATCAAAATCACCCTGGGCATGGACATCCTGCGATGCAAGTCGCCAGAGATGGTCCGCAAAGAGATCTGGACCTGCCTCTTGGCGTACAATCTCATTCGCAAGACCATGATGCAAGCGGCCCATCGAAACGACCTCTCACCGCGTCAGTTGAGCTTTGCAACGGCCGTCCAAACGGTGGCAGCCTCTTGGATGATCTTGCCCATCGTCAACGAACCGTCTGCGGTCACTTTGATGATGGCACAACTTGACAGTCTCGCGGGGCAACGAGTCGGCAATCGCCCCAACCGGGTCGAACCCCGCGCTGTAAAGCGGCGTCCGAAACCGCATCGTCTGCTCACGGAGCCTCGAGAGGAAGCCCGGGCCGAATTGTTGCGCGGTGTACTTGAGCCGGAAGTCGAGGGACGGGAAGCCGCTTAGCTTCCCTTTACGGCTTCCAACTACGGAAGAAGGAGCCATCCGCTTGGCATGCTTGAATTCGGCTTAACTCTTGCGCCGTGTCGGAGCGAACATCCAGACCTGCCGCAGGTCAGAGTGCGCGCCGCACCGCAGTAAGCCTCTCTTCCGGTGGCTTCGACTGACTTTCGGTTTGAGTCCCGGCAGCTGCCGGGATTCTAAACTCCCGCTCCCGCCCGCTCACGCCGTAAATCCTATCCTGACAAGCGGCAGTGCCATTCGCTGCAGAGTCCTGATCCGATGGTGCGACCACCGGATTGCCGAACTGGCTGCGGAACAAGTGATAGCACGCCACGACGAGTCGGTCATATGGGTTGGAGTCGAACCTCCGAATCAGGTCGGCGTGCTTCTCGTCACGCAAGTTAAGTCGGAAATAATTCGGTACACCCCGAAGTTCGAGGGGTGGAAGAAGTTGAAGGGAACAGAGATCTTCGATCATTTCGCCACTCTTGGTGTAGAGTTTGACGAGATCGTGAGGCTGCCCCGTTGCCTTGAATGACGAGTACTGAAATGCGTCGGCCGGGACCTGCCACCTTGATGCTTCAATGCCCAATACGTAAGCCACGCCAATCAGTCG
>PWVB01000089.1 GCA_003562365.1 Anaerolineae bacterium | reverse complement strand
CTAGCCGCACCCCTTCCATCTCCCGAGGCCCGCAAGGGCCTCTTTTGTTTCTTCCCATCCTCCATTTATTCTGGCCAATCGTCGTTCAAATACCATGGCCCGTAACACTGTGAAGGGACGCCACAAAGTGCCGAGTATGATGGCGATGGGCGTGTGGCCGGACAGTGACCACCGCGAAGTCCTGCTGTGGCGTCTCGGGGAAAGTGAGAGCGCTGAAGAATGGGTCGCCTTCCTCGAATTGCTGGAAGCTCAGGGGATCCGCAGCGCGCAGGGGCTGTGCCTAATCATCCACGACGGCGGCGTGGGGCTCTGTTCAACCCTCCAGACCGTCTGGTTTGACGCCGCTCAGCAAACGCTGCCTGTTCCACAGGCTGCGCAACATCGCGCAGGCTATTCGTCTCCCCGAGGGTCTCACCCGGAAACAGCGTCGGCAACAACGCCGGAAGATCCTGAAATACTTCCGACCTATCTGGGCAGCCCGCTGTTATCAGACTATGCTCCAGCGCTACCTCCAGGTCGTGCGTACCTACCGTGATACCCAACTTGAGGCGGTGGCCACACTGCGGCGGGACTTTCACGCCACAGTCACCTACTATGCGCTGGAGGCGGCATTCCCCCACTGGGAACGCAAACATCTGCGCACGACCAGCCGCCTCGAGCGCATCAACGGCACGATCCGTCGGCGTACCAAAGTTGCCAATGCCTACCATTCCGAAGCGGGTCTGAAGGCCATGAATTCACAGGAGATACGCTACTTCCATAGATGACCAACCCGCCCCTAGTTTCCACCGAAAGAGATACACCACCGTTCCAGCCCCCCAGACGTTTTGAGAGGATGAGCTTCTCTGTCTGTCATTGCTGCATTAGCCACAATATTCAGTGCGCATAGCGCTCAATTTCGCCAAAACGAGTCCGTACTGTTTGTTTTGTAGGCTCTGAGTGGCTTATGGCATATATCCAAGCTCTCCAAAGGCACTCGCAAGCTCCAACCGACATCCCAAATACGCGTTTTGATGACGCATTGTGCCCAGCATCACCGGAGCAGTGAGCTGACAGGTGGTTATACGGAGCCTTTCAATACGTCTGTCCCCCCCCCACATCGGTCCCACGGGCATCGTTGGACAAAGGCTGATTATCGGGTATCATCACGTTGTTATCTGTATAGCCTACCGCCACGTCGAGTAGGTTTGAGTAGCTGCATAAGGGAGAAGTGGATAGAAAATGGCCGTTGTTGAAGAATTAGGCATCGATCTTGGCACCGTAAATGTACTGGTTTACGTGCGTGGTCGCGGCATCGTGCTTCAGGAACCGTCGGTAGTAGCACAGGAAATGGAGACTGGCGAGGTGGTTGCTGTCGGTGAGGAGGCTCGCTCGATGATGGGCCGAGCACCGGAGACCATCATCGTCCGTCGTCCTCTGCGCGCCGGCGTCATTGCAGACTACCGAGTGACTCAGCAGATGCTGTTCTACTTCATCAACCGGACAATTGGCAAGGTGCGGCTGCTCAAACCCCGGATCTGCGTAACCGTCCCTTTCGGGGCTACTCAGGTCGAGCGCCGGGCGGTGCGTGAGGCAGCACTAGAGGCCGGAGCCAGTCGCGCAAACCTCATCCCGGAGCCCTTGGCTGGCGCCATTGGCGCCGGCCTGCCAATCCATACGCCGGGCGGTCATATGATCGTAGACCTGGGCGGTGGCGCCAGCCAGGCAGCCGTGCTGTCAGTCTACGGCGTGGTCACCTCGTCCGCTATCCGCGAGGGTGGCGTGCGGATGGACGATGCGGTCGCCAGTTATGTACGGCGCAAGTATAACCTGATGATCGGCCAATCTACTGCCGAGGAAGTCAAGATCCGAATCGGCGCAGCGCTGTCCCTAGAAGAGCCGCTGAGGATGGAGGTCCAAGGACGTGACCAGGTCTCAGGCCTGCCGCGTGCCGTCGAGATCAACACCGACGACATCGTGGAAGCTCTGGAAGAACCGGTTAACCTTATGATCAATATGGTCAAGTCCGTTCTGGAGCGCACGCCGCCAGAACTCGCCTCCGACATTATCGATCGCGGCATGACGATGATCGGTGGCGGCGCCCTGCTCCGCAACCTGGATCAACTCTTGACCCAAGAGACTGGCGTTCCCGTCTACGTCGCCGATGCTCCAATGGCCTGTGTAGCGGTGGGCGCTGGCAAGAGCCACGCCCTCCTACCCTACCTGCGTAGGACACTCAAGGAACTGTAACGTCGCAGCAGGACCTTGCTGCGACAAGTCTTATCGATCCTCTCAGCCAGTCTGCCTAACTCCCGAACTACAACCGGCAACCCGTTGCCGCTCCTCGGCTATATGCTATAATGACCTGGGTCAATAATGACCGCGGTCAATCTATGAGTGGGGAAACATAATGCGGAACGGAATTACATGGGGTATTGTCGGGATGATGGTTGCCACACTTGTCGGTGGGGCGATTTGGCTCGTTCAAACGCAGCGTACTGCGGAAGTTGGTCAGATCCTGCGCACCGATGTTGTGGAGCGCGGCAATCTGCAACTCAGTGTGGCAGCCAGTGGCAGCATCACGAGCCGCGAGCGAACTGAACTCCTCGTCGGTGCCCCGGGTCGCGTGAGTGATGTCCTTGTCAGTCCCAACGAACAGGTCAGTGCGGGACAGGTTCTGGCTGAGATGGAGACTGGCGATCTGGAGCGCGCCGTGCGACAAGCTGAACTTGCTGTCGAACAGGCAATCCTAGCCCTGGAGACCGCGGAGGCACCAGCAGATCCAGAGGATCTACGCCTAGCACGGCTGGCGCTTGCTAGCGCGGGACATGATCTGGAGGTGGCCCGCCTCGGACGGGAGACAGCCAGAGTTGACGCCAATGCACTGCGTGTGCAGGCTCAACGGCAGCGCGAGGCAGCCCACATCCGCTATCGTGAGGCACCCGACGGCAGTGACAAGGAACGTGCGCTGACAGCGCTCGAGGATGCTGAGGCCGAGGAGCGTATCGCCAACTTGAATGCGGACCTGCTGCTGGAGCAGGCCGAAGCCCAGTGGCGCGCTGCCTACGCCCGTTACGGGCAAGTCCGCGATAGGCTAGCAGATTTGGAGGCCGGGCCGGACACCGAACAGATTCGAGATCGCAAACTGCAGGTTGAGCAGGCAACGCTGCGCTTGGAACAGGTGCAACGTCGTCTCCGTGACATGACCATTACCGCACCATATGACGGCGTTGTCGCTGAAGTTTACATAAGCGCCGGCACCCAGCAGCGACCGGGGCAGCCGGCTTTTACGCTGGTTGACACAAGCGCTTACTATGTCAGTGTCACCATCGACGAAATTGATATCGGCGCGATCGGTGTGGGCCAGAGAGCTGACATCACGCTGGATGCCTACCCTGATCGCATTCTCCACGGCACGGTGGATACTATCGCGCCTGCTTCGAGCAGCCTCGGCGGCCTCGTTGCCTATGAGGTGCGTTTGAGAATCCTGGAGCCCGGTGAGACTCGGATTCTACAGGGTATGACAGCCAGCGTTAACATACAGACGGCGGTCATTGAGGACGTCCTGCTAATTCCAAATTGGGCAGTGCGCATCGACCAGACATCAGCCGAGGCCTTCACATACCGCTTGAATGGCGCTCAACCCCAACGAGCCGTGCTTGAGCAAGGAAGACGAAATCAGACCTTCACCGAGGTGCGGTCGGGGCTAACCGAGAACGACATCGTTGCGTTGGTTGTGTTCGAGAGACAGCCACTGCTGCAGCGCTTCGGCTCAGCAGGACCATTCGGACAGTGAATAGCTGCCCTCCCGGGGTCCGCAACATCGGATTACTATAATAAGGGACGAGCTATGTTATTGATGGGGTTTATGAAACGTGCGGCTATCGGGATAGTGCTCTTCGCCTTACTGGGCGGTGTGGTGGTGGGCCTTCTGAGGCTCCGTACAGACGCTGTCGCCGGTGCAGTGCCTGAACAGGACATCATCAGGACCGCCCAGGCCACCCGTGGAAGCTTGGAGATCTCCGTAGCCAGCAGTGGGAATGTTGCCTTCAATCGCACGCTGGATCTCAGCCTCAACACCGCAGGCACGGTTCAGGAGGTGAAGATCGTTGTTGGAGAGCGTGTGCGCGCGGGACAGGTGCTCCTGCAACTGGACAACGAGGCCTTAGTGGATGCCATCCGCCAAGCGGAGTTAGACCTCGCACAGGTGGAGCTGACTCTGGAGACCTTGCGCGCGCCAACCGATGAGCAGCGCCTGGCGCAGGCCAGACTGACTATGCAGGAGGCGGCTCAGGCAATGACTGTCGCCAGAGCCAGCGAGGCCTTGGCGGAAGCCCGCGCCGGCCTGGATCAGGCGCGCGCACAGCGGTTCGCTGACGATGCCGAGCAGGCTTACGAGCGCTATCTGGATACACTGGATAGCTTTGGTGTGCCCCAGGCCTTCGCAGCAGGCATCACCGCGACCTATATGGAAGCGCAGGGTAACGTCGGCATCACACAGCTCCGGAGTGAATATGCCATCCAACAAGCGCAGAGCCAATGGAGCGCTGCCTATCAGCGCTATGAACAGGCGCGCAACACCTTAGCGGCGCTGGAAGAAGGGGCCGTGGCAGATCAAATCCGGAGCGCAGAGCTGCAACGCGAGTTGGCGCAGCTCGGACTTGAACAGGCGCAGGCAGATCTGGCAACAGCCGTGCTCACCGCACCACTCGACGGTGTGGTCAAAGCCGTCAACGCTCAATCTGGCACGGCGGCACCCACAGGTGTCCCCGTGGTGACCCTGCTAGACGACTCGGCGCTTTATGTCGACTTGGCAGTCGATGAGATCGATATTGGAGGTGTTCAGGAAGGGCAGAGTGTGCGCGTTGTGCTTGACGCCTATCCAGGAAGAACTTTACGCGGTCGCGTAGACCAGGTGGGATTGCTGCCGCAGAGCGTTGGCGGGGTGATCACCTATCAGGTACGAGTTGAGCTCACAGAATTGGCGGAAGCAGATGTTCGTGAGGGAATGACGGCGACGGCAACCATCACCACCGGTCGGTTGGAGGACGTGATCCTAATCCCCAACTGGGCAGTGCGGACGGACCAGACGACCGATCAGGTTTTCACCTACTGCTACTGCCTGGACAATGGGGACCTGGAGCCCATCACGATTGAGATCGGCGCCCGGAGCGAGAATTGGACTGAAGTGCGTTCCGGGATTGATGACGGTATGGTGGTTGCCCTCGTCGCGGAGACGCGAAATCTGCTGGAGCTTCAAGGGCCGCCATCGAGGGGGCAGTAGGCACTATGAGCGTAGCCGATCAGGTCATCTGGATTGAGGATCTGCACAAGATCTATCGTATGGGGGATAATGAAGTCCACGCCCTGCGCGGCGTTTCATTGGCCGTCCGGCGCGGTGAGATTATCGCCATTATGGGACCCTCAGGATCGGGAAAGTCGACGCTCATGAACATCGTTGGCTGCCTCGATCAGCCGACTTGGGGATTGTACCATCTGGCCGGCAAGGACGTCAGTAAGATGCGCGATGATGAGCTGGCAGCCGTGCGCAATAAGCAGGTCGGCTTCGTCTTCCAGAGCTTCAACCTCCTGGCACGCACCACGGCACTCGATAATGTAACATTGCCGTTGGTCTATGCCGGCGCATCGGCGCGAGAAAGGCGCCGGCGCGCCACTGAGGTGCTGGAGGCGGTGGGACTGGGCGATCGGCTCGATCACACGCCGAACGAACTGTCGGGTGGTCAGCAGCAGCGTGTTGCCATCGCGCGAGCTCTGGTCAATCGACCCGCGATTATCCTGGCTGATGAGCCCACGGGGAACCTGGACAGCAAATCCGGTGAGGAAGTGATGGCAATACTACAGCGACTCAACCGCGAGATGGGCATCACGATAGTTCTCGTGACGCATGATCCGCGCATCAGCCACTACGCCGAACGGGTCGTCCATCTCTTTGACGGCAAGATCAACAGAGAGGAGTTCGTAGACGCGCCACTGGAAGCCGAGATAGCGGCGGCAGTGGAGGAACCGGTCCTATGAAATTCCTGGAGGGGATCCGCCTGGCCCTGCGCGCCCTAACAACCAACAAACTGCGATCAGCTCTCACGATGCTGGGTATCATCATTGGCGTCGGCGCCGTGATCACCCTGATGTCTGTCGGAGAGGGCGTGCAAGACTACATCACCCAGCAGTTTGAGGCCATCGGCACCAACATCTTCTTTGTCATCCCCGGCTCGTTTGAACAGGAGCTGCGCCGCCCCGCCTACCTCACGCTGCGAGATGCGGAGGCGCTGAAGGATCCGCTCGAGGCACCCGATGTCCTACGCGTCGCCCCCCTAGTGCAGGGAACAACACTGGTTACGACGCCAGGCCGGGACCGTCGAGTCGAGGTCAGCGGTGTCACACCCGATTATGCACCGGTCCGAGCTTGGTCTACAACAGCGGGTCAGTTCATCAGCGCGGCCGACGAACAGGCGCGCGGGCGCGTTGCAGTGCTGGGCGCGACTACCGCCAGCTACTTCTTCCAGGACAACCCGAATCCTGTTGGTGAGGTGATCCGCATAGAAGGAGCCCCCTTCCGGGTCATCGGCGTGCTGGAGGAAAAGGGCGGCGGGGGGGGCTTCCGTAACGAGGATGATGTCGTCTTGATCCCGCTCTCCACGGCCCTAAGTCGCATTTTTCCCCGGCGGACACCGCAGGGAGAGGCTCGACTGTCGTTCATCTATGTCCAAGCCGTCTCCGAAGAGCGCATGAACGCCGCGATTGAAGAGGTCTCCCAAATCCTACGACAACGCCACCGTATCGCGCCGGGACAACCCGATGACTTCTCGGTGATCAGCCAGTCGGACCTCATCGGCACCTTTCAGCAGATTACGGGCGTCCTGACCGTCTTCTTAGGCGCCATCGCGGGCATCAGCCTGCTGGTCGGCGGTATCGGGATTATGAACATCATGCTGGTCTCGGTGACGGAGCGCACCCGTGAGATAGGGCTCCGCAAAGCCGTTGGTGCTCGGCAGAGAGACATTCTTTGGCAGTTCCTCACAGAAGCGGTGATGCTGTCGACCTTTGGCGGCGGTCTCGGCATCGCGGTCGGGGCTGGTGGAGCCGCTGCCATCTCCTACATCCTGAGGGACGATGGATTCCAGGCAGTCACAACCATCGCCGCGATTGCGCTGGCAACACTCTTTTCGGCCGCGGTGGGGCTATTCTTCGGAATCTATCCGGCCCAGCGCGCTGCTAAGCTCAATCCCATCGATGCATTGCGATACGAGTAGATCCGATCTTGCCGCCGGTTTTGGGTCAAGCACCCAGCAACCGGACCAGCTCCTCGAGGCTGGAGATCTCGAAGCCGGCAGCCAACAGCAGCACGATGATCAGCCCTCCGAAAATCAGCACCAGGCACCCTACTCCCAGAGAGAGGCAGGTTCCGACTACGCGGTGAACCAGACGCACTGTCCACAGTGCCAGCCCACAGACAACAACTAGCGCAACCAGCCCGCCCCCCAGCATTACAAGCTCCATTATCTACCTTCCTCTGTCGCAAAGTGCGAGACCGGATCCGGATCCTAGGGCTTCGGGGAATCGAGAGCGCCCTGCGGTAAGGTGCAGGGCGCTTTGCCTGTGGCGAGGAGCGGATTCGAACCACCAACCAAGGGCTTATGAGTCCCCTGCTCTGCCATTGAGCTACCTCGCCAATGAGTAGCGGGGGGTGGATTCGAACCACCGACCTTCGGGTTATGAGCCCGACGAGCTGCCGCTGCTCCACCCCGCATCGCGAAACTTATTATACACATGTAAAGCCACACGTCAAGCTTGCGTTTTTCCAGACTGACATAGAATCAGAGTGGCACATACTATCAGGAGACTGAGCAATGAGGATCACAGGAACCTTTCTTGACGAGATTACACATGATATCCCCGCGAACAACTGGGGTTCGACGGCCTGGACGAGGGAGTTCAGGACCCTCAAGAGCATCGGTATCGACACAGTGATCCTGATCCGCGCTGGCTGCGGTCGGACCGTTGCTTACCCCTCGGTGGTGCTGGAGAGGGAGGTCAAGACCTATCCTGTCTACGAGGATCTGGTAGATCTGTTCCTCACATTGAGCGAAGAAAACGATATGGCCTTCTACTTCGGCACCTATGATTCAGTGACCTTCGCGACTCATCAACGAACAATGCAACAGCACCTAGACTTGGGTCGCGCCCTGATCGATGAAGCCTGGAAGCTGTATGGACAACGCTCCGCTTTCAAGGGATGGTACCTGACTTTCGAGATCGGGGAACAGGACCCAACCCGCCTGGCATGCCTGCGCCAGCTAGGTCAGCACTGTAAGGAACTCGCCCCGAAGCTGCCTACGCTCATCTCACCCTACATTGCCGGCCCCAAAGCCGTAGCGACACCGGTCTCCCTGTCTGACCACGCGAGTAGTTGGGACCAGATGCTGGGGGAGTTGGAGAGCGTGGTGGATATTGTGGCCTTTCAAGATGGACACGTAGACTACCACGAACTCCCCGATTTCCTGCAGGCCAACAGCGAGCTGATCAGCCGTCATGGTATGCGTGCGTGGTCAAACGTAGAGTCTTTCGACCGAGATATGCCTTTCAACTTCCCCCCCATAGACTGGCGGAAGCTCTGGTGGAAGATGGAGGCCGCCGCAGCGTCCGGCGTTGACAAGCTCATCACCTTTGAGTTCTCGCACTTTATGAGCCCGCAGTCGTCCTGGCCCGCGGCCAGGCACCTCTTTATGCGCTACTGCGATCACTTCGGCATCGATCCAAAACCGTCCCCTTGATACACTCCCTTCTACCGTGTTCGCCAGGAAGTGTTACTCAGCTCAGCTTCAAAAAATGTAGCCGTAACAGCAGAAAAGTGTAGACGACAAAGGACCCGCTCGTCATACCTGAGCCGGTGATGAGAAGTGCGCGAACAAGAGAGGCTGAATGGGCGACCCCACGACGCCCCACAACCCTATGACATACGGCAGGATCGGCGACATCTGTATCGAGTCGACTTTGCCGGAGCAGCCGCGTTTCAGTCCAGCGCGCGAAGCGGGCAGGACTGGTTTGGCCTGCGACAGGGAGGCTTGCACCTAACACTTCAGTCGAGTTAGGCTGACAGATCCTGAGACCTGGTTTACCCAGTATAGTCAAGCCAATCAGGACTGACATCCTCTCCTCCTTCTAACGGGGAGGTTTCTACAAGGAACTAGAAAGGTTCTCTATATGTTAACATGAGCGTCACAACTCTGCTCAAGAGATTAGGGAAGAATAAGACCGAGCAGAGGAGCGCGACAAAATGACTCAAGACAAGAACAATGGAAACGGACACCCGAATCCCGACGTGAAGCCCGGCGACGTGCGGCGCCATTTCGGCGCGGAAGAGAAGCTGAACATTCTAGAAGAGGTAGAGGCCTGCAAGCGCGGTGAGGTCGGCGCGGTGTTGCGACGCCACGGGATATACTCATCGTACCTGACGCGGTGGCGGCGAGCCCGAGATCGCGGTGAACTAGACGGTCTGGGTGGGAAGAACGTGGGCCGAAACGCGCGGTGCCCCAAGAGCCTGCGCAAATCCGAGACGTGCTCCCGGCGATGAAGAACAGCTTTACCAGCGAAGCACTCAACGGCATCTGGTGTACTCGCCGTTGCCCAGCGCACGATGCCCAGATCAACGCCGATGAACGTGGGGCCACCGTCAGAGACGGGCGGCGCGTCATCGTCAATGCGCCAGGGCAATCTCACATACCCATCACCGTTTCGCGCAAACTGCTGGGCGTCACCGTAGACAGACTGTATGCGGTCGCGCCATTTGGCCGGGACACACAGCGGCAACAGACATCATCGCCCCGGATTCCGGTAGAGCAGCGCAGAAACCAACGCCCGTCGTTTTCAGCCACGGTGTAAGCGTTCACACCGAGACCAAGGCCCTGAGATCCAGCCACTTGAGGGTAGGCGGTCCTCTTTTGGCCCGTGTACTGACGCAGTCCATAGTACGATCGGGTCCGCGACACCGCGGCGTTGACGGTCATCCGGGCGTAGTCAGACGGCAAGCCGACAGAACTCATGTTAAAGGTTGTCAACGGTAGCAAGGAGTCGGGGGCAGTCCTCTCCCCGCTAATGCGAAGGAGCTTCCTGCGCCATTCGCTGCGGTCAAATTCCGCTATCTGCTTGTCGCACGGCCACGACACCTAAGGGCATCTCCTCTACCCTCAAGGCTGTTGGCCGGCCTTCAACAGCCGAGATTATCGGCGCTTGCGCGCCAGATGAAGCTGTCGCCAGGCATGCGCCCACTGGCCGCACGCTCAAGTGGCGGCTGACTGTTGCCGCCGTCGGCGACAGCCCGGCGGCCTAACTATACAGATGGTCATCGCCTTCGCCCACCTGAATGGCTCCCAGAGCCAGCACCTGGGTCTCGAGTGCATCTGGTCTTGAGGCCTGGTTGGCACCACCGTCAGCATCAACTGAGCCGATATAATCATCAACCTCCGCAATCTCCGTCGTCTGTTCCTCACCCATTGAGAGACCAGACGCTATCGTTCCGTCCGCCTTCGGTCGACACCGGCGCCGATGGACGTTGTTTCTCTTGCTAAAGCCCTCGGCAAGCAGTCGTATTCGACGCCTCCGGTCCGCACGGTCGCGGTTCTCCACGTCTCTTGCCTCCGACCACGCTGACCCGCCGTGCTTCCGAGCATCGCATCGGTGCACCCCAGCACTCCATTCGGCGTGCCCACGGAGGGCCAGATTCGACCTGGACATTCGTCCAACCCCTCCAGGGATCTTCTGATCGTCTTCCCGTATGGGAGAGTGATCGCATCGCCAAAAACTACCGGTCTGGCTACGACAATCGTTGCGCGCCAACTTGGAGAACTTACATTTTTCCCGCGATGGAGACGTGTTATACTAGGCGACATCGGGGCTCGCTACCCGACAGACCGCCTCGGCCCGCCGAGATAGCGAACGACCTCCCGTCGGTTATACCGATCTGAAAGGATGGAGTACGCTGTGAAAGCAAACCCAGTATCG
>PWVB01000418.1 GCA_003562365.1 Anaerolineae bacterium | reverse complement strand
CCACAAGCTGGGTGATCGCGCGCTCGTCACCCAGCTGTGCACGGCGCAGTTCCTCTGTTTCCATTTCTTTGTACTACGCACCTATGAGTCGGAAGTTGCATGAAAAAGAGGGCGACCTTAAAGTCGCCCTCCAAGTGAATGCCTCACGCACGAACGATCAGATGGGCTCCAGCCGAAATGGCTGTTGAAGGTCAGAGAGCAGCAGTGACTCAGGCTCTTCTTCCATCTCGCTAAGCAAGGTGCCCTTTGGCTGATCCCCCTCAATCCGCACCCCCTCGTATTCCTCGATCGGACCGTCTGCCCCTTCAACATCGCCGCGGTACCCAGTACCTGCAGGTATTAGCTTGCCGATGATGACGTTCTCCTTCAGACCGTACAACGGATCCTCCGAAGAACTCACTGCGGCATTCGAGAGGATCTTAATTGTGTGCTGGAAGGAAGCGGCTGACAGGAATGACTCCGATGCGAGCGAGGCCTTAGTCAGTCCCAATAGTACCTGGCGCGCCCGGGCCGGCGTCTTGCCTTGTTCCACAAGCTCCCTATTCGTGCGTTCAAAATGCACGCGATCGGCAAGGTCTCCCGGTAAGAACTCTGTGTCACCAGACTCCGTCACCAACACCCGATTCAGCATCCGGCGGATGATGACCTCGAAGTGCTTGTCCGCGATGTTAACACCCTGAGTTCGATATACCTGCTGGACTTCATTCAAGAGGTGCAACTGCACAGCCTCCCGACCCTGCACCTCGAGAATCCGATGCGGGTTCGGCACACCTTCATAGAGCTGAGTCCCAGCGGGAATCTCCTGTCCCTCGGCCACCAGCAATCTCGCTGAAGGTGGTACCGCGTACGTTTGCTCCTCACTGATCTCATAGATCAGCACGATGTCGCGATCATCACGACTGATCCGACCAGATGATTTGGCGCGCAACTCTTGCTCGCCCTCATCCGCCTCGCCACGAGCTAGCACGTCCTCTTGGTCCACCTCGTCACCATCCTCCACGAAGATCTCCCAATCTTCGGGAATGTCATAACTGACCTTCTTAACTTGACTGTCCACGATGGTCACTTCTGCCAGGTCACCCTGACGAGTGATGTGAACCACACCGCTAAGATCGGCGATCTCAGCCTCACCTTTGGGAGACTTCCTTGCTTCCAGTAACTCCTCAACACGGGGCAGGCCGCTGGTGATGTCACCACTCGAAGTAGCCGTACCTCCGGTATGGAATGTGCGCAGCGTCAGCTGCGTTCCCGGCTCCCCGATCGACTGTGCGGAAATAATACCCACCGCGGTGCCGATCTTCACCAGCCCACCACGGCCTAGGTCGCGACCATAACAGAGGCGACAGATGCCGTGCTCCAACTCACAGGTCATCGGGGAGCGCACGTAGACCTCTTCGATGCCAAGTCGATCAATCACTTCGGCCCAGTCTTCGTCAATCTCCTCATCGCGGTCTACTAGAACCTCACCTGTTTCCGGATGAACAATCGGCGATGCCGCTATGCGCCCCAACAGCCGAGAGATTATCGACTGGCCACCAACGTTGTCCGTCCGGCGGATCCAGATGCCAGCCCGCGTCCCGCAGTCTTGGGCGTTCACGATGATGTCTTGAACGGTATCTACCAGACGCCGAGTTAGATAGCCAGCATCCGCTGTGCGCAACGCCGTGTCTGCCAGACCTTTACGTGAGCCGTGGGTGGAGATGAAGTACTCCAACGCCGTCAATCCTTCACGCAAATTGGAACGGATCGGCAGCGGGATAATCCGACCCGAAGGATCGGCCATCAAGCCTCGCATGCCCGAAAGCTGCGACACCGGGCCGAATCCGCCTTTGGACGCGCCCGACTTCGCCATGATCGAGATTGGGCCATAGGGATCGAGCTGATTGGCCACAGCTTTGGACACAGAATCCCGTGCTCGTGACCAGATTTCAATCGTCCGATTATACTGTTCCTCCTCGGTCAGAAGGCCACGCCGATACTGGCGCTCTATCTCAGAGACCTCACTGGTTGCCCCTTCGAGAATCCGAGTCTTGTCTTCCGGAACCGTGAGGTCGAAGACTGAGATCGTCACGCCGGAGATAGTGGCATACTCAAAGCCCATAGACTTGATGGCATCGGCAAACTCGACGGTGACCTCCTCACCCATTTTCCGGTAACAGAGCGCGATAAGGTCCTGCAGCTCGCCCTTGTCCAGGGGATGGTTAATGTAGCGCAACGGATCAGGAACGATGCGGTTGAACAGCGCCCGACCAACCGTGGTCGTAACCGGTTCGTCCGGTGCAGTACGATCGTCGTAGACCTGCGCCACCTTGATTTTGGCGTGCAGACCGACCCTACCCAGCGCATACGCCATCTCTATCTCGTTCAGATCGGCAAAGACCTTGTCATCGCCGTTGTCGGACTCCATATCCATCGTCATATAGTAGATGCCCATACACATATCTTTTGACGGCCCCACGATCGGCTGGCCATCCGCTGGCTTGAGGAGATTGCGAGTCGCCAACATAAGCTTACGGGCCTCCTCAACAGCTTTTCGGGAGAGCGGCACGTGCACAGCCATCTGATCACCGTCGAAGTCGGCATTGAAAGCAGAACAGACCAGCGGATGCAGCTGAATAGCTTTCCCTTCAACCAGTACCGGCTCAAATGCCTGAATGCCTAGACGGTGCAGAGTCGGCGCCCGGTTAAGCATCACAGGTCGATCGGAGATAACCTCTTCCAACACCTCCCATACCTCAGGGCGCTGGCGCTCAATCAAGCGCTTGGCAGCCTTCACGTTGGTCGCGTAATTATACTCCACCAGACGCTGAATGATGAAAGGGCGGTAAAGCTCCAGTGCCATCGTCTTTGGCAGTCCACACTGATGCATCTGCAAAGCCGGTCCAACCACGATCACTGAACGTCCAGAGTAGTCTACCCGCTTACCCAGCAAGTTTCGGCGGAACCGACCTTTCTTACCCTTAAGCATATCGCTCAGCGACTTCAACTGACGGCGTCCGCGGCGGCTCATCGCCTTCCCGCGCTGGCTGTTATCAATGAGGCTGTCGACGGCCTCCTGAAGCATACGCTTCTCGTTATTGACAATCACCTCAGGCGCCCCCAACTCCAGCAAACGCTTAAGGCGGTTGTTGCGGTTGATTACTCGTCGATAGAGATCGTTGAGATCCGAGGTGGCAAAACGCCCTCCATCCAACTGCACCATCGGGCGGAGCTCCGGTGGCAGGACGGGCAGCACTGTCAGGATCATCCACTCTGAATTGTTGCGGCTTTTTCGCAAAGCCTCCACCACCCGCAGGCGTCGCGTGGCCCGCTTACGTCGTTGGGCCGAGCGACCGTACCGCACTTCGTGCCACAGCTTCTCCGAGACCTCTTCCAGATCTAGGCCCCGGAGCAACTCATATACGGCTTCAGCGCCCATCCCGGCTTTGAACACCTGCCCCCAGCGCTGACGCAGCTCACGGTACCGCTGCTCATTAAAGAATTGCAGTTCGGCCAGTCCCAGGAGCTCTTCGCGCAGATCGCCGTAATGCGTGCGGATGATGTTGACCTTCTCGGCTAACTCCTCATCTACCTGCGTCACCGAGACCTGAGTATCCTCAGCCTGTGCCTCAACCCTCTGTTCTACAGGGCTCAGCGCGTCGGTCTCCCGCTGGCGGATCTCTGATTCCAAGGTGTCCAATGCGTCCTGTGCGACAGTGTTCAGCACAGCGTAATGGTCGCGGCTGATCACCTCATCAGCGTCCACAATGACTGTGTCCGTCGGGCTGAATAAGATGGGGTCACTGGTGGCACGCCCCATCATCCCCTCAAGGCGATCCTGGAGACGCCGCGCCTCACCAAGAATCTTCTCAGTACGGCTGTTCAGCTCTTCCTCCAGCTGCGCCTTGAGCTTTTCCTGTGCGGCTTCAAACTTCTCCTGCCGCTCAGTAACCCGGCCCTCCAACTCATCAATGCGCGCTGTAGCAGCCTCTTCCATCCTTGTCACACGCGCGTTTTCCTCTTCGTCAATGCGCTTCAACGCTCGCTGACGAGCATCCTCATCAACCGAAATGACAATGTACTGAGCGAAATAGAGAACCCGGTCCAGGTTTCGTTTGCTTAGATCCAGGACCACACTCAAATGGCTGGGAATCCGACGTGTGTACCATATATGTGCGACCGGTGCAGCCAGAGTGATGTGCCCCATGCGCTCGCGGCGGACCGAAGAACGCGTGACCTCCACACCACACTTGTCGCAGATGATGCCACGATATCGAATGCCCTTATACTTGCCACAATAACACTGATAGTCGCGCGACGGGCCAAAGATCGCTTCACAGAAGAGTCCGTCTTTTTCAGGACGCAGTCGGCGGTAGTTGATCGTCTCAGGCTTGGTGACCTCACCATACGACCAAGAAAGAATGTCATCCGGTGAAGCCAGGCTGATACGGAGAACCTTAAACGTGCGTGCTTCGGTCACCCGTTCATCTCGGTTCATGCTTCCTCCCCTAGCGGATTGCTCTCAAGCAGCCTTAGAAATAAAAGGAGCAGCTGAGCAGATGTGGATCTCAGTGCTCTTTTTTCCGGCCTTGATCTGTGACACAGTTCAACGCATTATAGCCGATAGCCCCCAGAAGTCAACCACAAACGACCGACAGGCAGCACAAAACCCCCGAGGAGATAGTCTCACCGCAGGTTATGGAATCGTCTGCCTGCCTCACTTATCGTTCTGATCCTCTAACGGCCCCACCGTCGCGTCTTTCAGCCCACACTGACGCCTCCGTAGAGATCAGCATACTTATGTGACCTCTTGTTCAGCCAACTATGCCCAGTATACACACCTGCCGGGAGTTGTCAAACTCCGTGAACGCGCTATGATTGCCCTGGATTATCGCCAGATCATAGCTGAGTTGACCAACGAGACCAACCGTGACAGTTCTGCTTGCGTTTCTCAAGACGATGCGCCCGCACCAGTGGACGAAGAACGCCATCATCTTTGCAGCCCTGGTCTTTGATATCAAGCTGTTCAGGGTTCCTTATCTGCTCAGGACTGTGGCAGGCTTTATCCTGTTTTGCTTGGTCTCCGGCGTCGTCTACACAATTAACGACGTCGTTGATCTAGACAAGGATCGACAGCACCCCAGAAAACGGCAGCGCCCCCTAGCCTCTGGCGCGCTTTCACCACGCCTTGCCATCGTCGCGGCCACCGGCATCGCGGCAGGTTCGCTCATAGCCGCGGTCTTGCTTGAATGGGGATTTGCGTTGATCTTAGCGGGCTACCTGGTTCTCCAGATCAGCTACTCCTTTGCTTTAAAGCATATCGTCCTAATCGATATACTTGCCATCGCGACGGGCTTTGTTCTGCGCGTCGGGGCCGGTGTGCCCTTGGTGCAGGCGGAGCGCTTTTCGCCCTGGCTCTACATCTGCACGACACTGTTGGCGCTTTTTTTAGGTCTCTCGAAGCGTCGTGGGGAGCTGATCGCTCTTAAGGGCAAGGCCGGGAACCACCGCCCCACCCTTAGGGCGTATACACTGCCCCTGCTGGATCAACTGATCACCATCGTCACCTCCTCTACGATCTTGGCCTATGCTCTTTACACCTTTTCGGCGACCAACCTGCCGGAGAACCACGCAATGATGCTCACCATCCCCTTCGTGATCTATGGCCTCTTTCGTTATATGTACCTTATCCATGCCGAGCAGTGCACCCTTGCCCCTGATGAGGTCTTGTTGACCGACCTTCCCTCTCAAGCCAATATCTTCCTATGGGGCTTTACGGTCGTGGCTATTATGTACCTACGCTGATGTCCCGATGAAAATAAGAGCGACTGAGCGTACGGCTACCGGGAAGGTGATCCTCTGCGGCGAACATAGCGTCGTCTACGGTCAGCCCGCCATCGCCCTGCCGGTGAGCGATAGACGCGCTCGAGCAGAGATTAGGCCAACCGCTTGCGGTGAGGGAATGCAAATCATAGCGCTCGACCTACACCGGGAATTTGCCTACCGCGATCTGCGCGACGGGAATCCCCTCAAGCAAACCGTCGATCTAGTACTGGACTATCTGGGAGAGGACGAACCGGACGCCACCCTCACCCTAAAATCCGACTTGCCCATCGGCTCCGGAATGGGTAGCGGTGCAGCGATCACCGCCGCCACTGTGCGCGCCTTAAGCGCCGCCCTTGGTGTGGAACTTTCCCCTACCATTGTTAGCGAGCTCACCTACGAAGTCGAGAAGATCCACCACGGCACACCCAGCGGCATAGACAACACTGTCATTGCTTGGGAGCAACCAGTCTACTTTGTGAAAGGGTCCCCGCCTGAGATCTTCAGCATTCGGTCACCCTTTCACCTCGTGATTGCCAATAGCGGCATCGCCAGTTCCAGCCGTACAGCAATCACCGGGGTCCGACGCCGTTGGATGGCCGCCCCTGACTATTATAACGTCATCTTCAACTGCATCGGAGCCATAGTGCGAGCTGCACGAGCAGCCATCGAGCAGGGCGCGCTACCGGCACTGGGCACGCTTCTCAATGAGAATCATGAACTTCTAATGAAAATGGGAGTGTCACTCTCGCAACTCGACACCTTGACGCTCGCGGCGCGCAGCGCCGGCGCCTTGGGCGCCAAATTGACAGGATCTGGGCAAGGCGGCAATATCATCGCTTTGGTGGAAGAGAGCAGACTACCCGCAGTGGTAGAGGCACTGACCGCCGCTGGAGCGGTCCACCTTTGGCAGACTCACTTAGGATTACGGAATGCTTGACTCAGCTAAGCCAACCGCACCCTGGTACCTGCGCGTATGGGGAAAGGCATAGGAAGTGAGCAGGCTCTACTATGTGAAGCTCGGCGGATCCTTGATCACGGACAAGCGCCGACGATTGACTCCGCGTCCCGATGTCCTGAAACGGCTTGCTGGCGAGCTCAGCAGAGCCCGTAGAGCCGACCCCATGCTTCAGGTCGTCTTGGGTCACGGGTCGGGCTCTTTCGGCCATTGGGAGGCCAGCCAGCATGCTACCCACAAAGGAGTGACAACGCCAGCTCAATGGGGAGGCTTTGCAAAAGTAAGCGCAGCAGCACTCCAGCTCAATCGGCTGGTCGTGGATAGCTTCATCGACGCAGAAGTCCCGCTGCTCAGCCTGCAGCCTTCTGCATCGGCCCTGGCCGATGACGGTGTCCTTATCCGATTCGAGCTTGATCCACTGCGCCGTGCGCTTGCCCACGGACTGGTGCCGCTTGTCTTCGGCGACGTGACATTTGACGCTCGTCTCGGCGGCACTATTCTCTCCACCGAGGACATCTTTGTCTATCTGGCTGAGCGCCTCCAACCCGATTGGATCTTCCTTCTAGGTAACGCCCCCGGGGTACTGGACGGCAACCACCAGCTGGTGCCGCTGATCACGCCACGACGACTGCCGATGATCCGGACGCATCTGCGGCGTTCCGGTTACACAGACGTGACTGGCGGCATGGCAGACAAAGTCGAGCGGATGCTGGCTCTGGTGGAGAATCGTCCCGATCTGCGGGTGAGAATTTTGACAGGTGCCGAACCGGGTAATCTTGAGAAAGCCCTCCTCGATCCAGCCAACTTCAGCAAAGGCACACTGATCTGCGCCGATTCGGAGGGAGCCTGACATTGCAGATGAGATTCGCGGATTCAGAGTCAGGCCTGGACAATAATCATGATAGCGCTGCATCACCGCCACTGCATGCGGTCTTCTGGCGAGAGCGTCTGGTCCTTCTGGCTTTGCTCCTTCTGGGTACAGCGCTACGCTTGCCGGGCATAGGTAGTGTTCCACCTGGACTATATCACGACGAAGCACAGAATGGTCTGGATGCACTTAGTGTCCTGACCGGACGTTTTCCGCTCTATTTCGAGGCAAACAACGGTCGTGAACCACTGTTCATCTATCTAGTCGCTTTCGCCGTTGGGGTCTTGGGCCGCACCCCTATGGCGGTGCGGATCCCATCTTTCTTTACAGGCGTTCTAACCTTAGCGACCACCTATGCGCTGACGCAGACGCTGTTGGGGCGTCGGAGCGGTAAGTGGGCATTGGCTGTAATGGCTGTTACATTCTGGCACGTTCACCTGAGCCGCGTCGCGTTTCGGGCTGTCTTGCTGCCGCTCCTCACTGCCAGCTATCTATGGCAGGGTGCCAAAGGAGTTCGCAGCGGCCGAGCCGGGCATTGGCTGGCTGCCGGTGTGCTCTATGGAGCCAGCTGGTATACTTACATGGCGGCCAGGTTCACCCCGATCGCTCTTGCTGCGGTCTTGATCTATGGTCTCTGGTATGATCGCCGACAGCTGCTCAAGGCGTTGCGCGGAGCCTCCTTGGCCGCCGCCGCTGCCCTGCTGACCCTCCTTCCTCTAGGACTCTACACCCTGGCTCATCCGACGGTCGTCCTAGCTCGTAGCGGACAGGTTTCCGTATTCAGTGAGCATATCCACAGCGGTCGCTTCTGGCCAACCCTAGCCCGACACGCCCGCGACACCGCGGCGATGTTCGTCGTGAGAGGCGATCGCATTTGGCGTCACAATCTCTCCCTCCGACCTGTCTGGGATCCGGCGCTGGGGCTGGCGTTTCTTGTGGGCTTAGGGCTGACACTAGTCCGATTCAGGCGAGATCCACCAGTTGCCGTCATTCTGCTCTGGACCACCGTGATGACGCTGCCCACCTTGCTTGCCGAGGATGCTCCTCACTTCCTCCGTGGCGTCGGTGTACTACCCACGGCAGCGCTCATCCCGGCCCTTGGTCTCAGGTGGCTGTCTCGCGGACTTCATCGAGTCGGGCGAGGCCGGCTTTCACCAGCCAGCCGGTGGGGGAGACTTGGCGTAAGGGCTCTGCCGCTGCTTCTGTTGATCGGCGGGCTATCCAGCACGGTTATTGACTATTTCTTCCGCTATCCCTCCTCGTCCCTTACCCACCATTGGTTTGAGGCTGGGCCTGCCAATTTGGCAGAACAGCTCAATTTCGCCCGGAATCAGGGATGGGATGGTGCCCGCATGCGACACGGGGCCGATCAAGAGCTGAGGATCTTCTTGGACCAGCAGCTTTGGGACGAATGGGAGTCCATTCCCTTTCTGGTGCCCGAGTCAGCTGTCGCCTTCCTGCCCGTTCAGGAAGGCACAGGTGTGGATGGTCCTGTCCACTTTGCGGTCTGGCCCTATCGTGATTGGGAACCTGACGTGCTCCCCTACCTCCCACGTCCAGCCTACCTGCACATCAGCCGCGGACCGGCAGCGCAAGGGGACCTAGATCCCGCCCCATTCACCATCGCGATGCTCGTCAGCGCCAGCACGGTCCCACCGGTCCCTGATCCAATCGCCCGATTTGAAAACGGAATACTCTTGAGAGCCGCTTTGGTGCGGGTTGACGACCGCTCCAGTGTAACGGCACTACTATGGTGGGAGACCACCATACCCATCAACTACGACTATACGGTCTTTGTGCATTATCAGCGAAATGGCGAACGTATTGCCCAGGATGAACGGCAGCCGGGATTCGGCCACCTGCGCACCACCTTCTGGCAGCCGGGCGACCTGATTCTTGACGAACATCCCCTGCCGGGGGTTGAGCGCGTGCTGGCTGACGACACGTTGCGCCTCGGTTTCTACGACCCAGAAACCGGCGAAGGCCTGGCCCGGTTGGATGCGGCAGGCCACCCGATTGCCGACGCCTTCGAGATACCCGTGATTGTGACGAATCCATGAGGCCAGACCGCGCGCGATCCCATTGCCAGCGACGGTGCGACCTAGAGCGCTCGCAAGCCCTGTTCTGGGCCGCAGCGGTACTCCTTGCTCTGCTGGCGGCCGCACCGCTCTGGGGACCGGGCATAGTCAACACTCGCGGGGGTGGCGACAGCCCCTTTCTCCTTCAACGAACGATGGAGATGGCTGAGACGCTCCGCCACGGTGTCCTCCCCCCGCGCTGGATGTCGCACGCCGCTTACGGCTTGGGCTATCCTTTCTTCAACCACTACGCTGCCCTACCCTACTATGTGAGCGGCGCTCTGACGGTCCTGGGCGTTAACATCCTTTCGGCGATCCAGACCACCCAGACTCTCGGCTTCCTGTTCGCTGCCGTGACTATGGGCCTCTGGTCACGGCGCATTTTCAGAAGCCGCGCGGCCCAACTGCTGGCCGTGGCGGCCTACACCTTTGCTCCCTTTCACCTGGTTAACGTCTACGTCCGGGGCGACTCGCTGTCAGAGTTCTACGCTTTTGTCTGGTATCCGCTCATCTTGTGGAGTCTCGATCGGGTTGCTGAACGACCCAATCCACCGGCAGTTCTCGGAGGCGGGCTTTCCTACGGAGCACTTATCCTGACGCACAACGTGTCGGCACTGATCTTCTCGCCTTTTGCATTGCTCTATGGTCTGATCATCATCGCACCGCCACTTAGACAACACTACCGCGACTCGCTGAACGTTCTTAGAAAGCGGGGGTTCCTCGCTGTGATCGGGGTCTTCGCTGTCGGCATCTTGCTCAGCGCCTGGTTCTGGATACCCGCTGTGATGGAGACAGATTATGTGCAGCTGGGTCCGGCCTTCACCGAGGATTACTTCCACTACACCAGTCACTTCCGCGGACTTGACCTAATCCAACCCTCGCTGTTCTTCGACTACAGCGTAGCGGTCACAGTGCACGAAGCTGGACCCTTCGCTGCAGGCCTGGCCCAGGTCACCGTCGCGCTTGCCGGCGCCACCGTGCTAGTCAGCCATCTGCTGAAGCGAGCGCAAGTGCCGCGCGACATCGCCCAGTATGATCGACGCCGACAGTGGTTTTTGCTCGCCGGCGCAGCATTGGCATCGGTTATGATTACGTCGCTCTCGAGGCCCTTCTGGGATACTCTGCCTCTCCTGGAGATAACTCAGTTCCCTTGGCGCTTCCTCTCGGTTCAGGCTCTCTTCACTGCGGCCCTGAGCGGTGCCGTCGCAGAGCTAGCTTGGTGGCCGACAAAGATCCCGCTGTCAATCAGGCGCGCTTTGAACCACGTACTTGGCAGCATCGGCGCCGTGCTGGTCATTGGCGCGGCCCTGATGACCCTCCGCCCCGATCGCCTTCGCATCAATTCGCACGCGGTCACCTGGGAGAACCTGCTGTTCTACGAGGCTTTCACTGGCAATATAGGTACCACCATCCGTCATGAGTGGTTACCCCGAGACGTCGTGCCCCGGCCATATATCTCCGACGCAGTTATTGATGGAGAAGGACAGCCCATCGCCGATGGGGACGCGGAGCTGATCGCCCAGCTGGCAGCACGCTCTCCTCACCATCAGATCTGGCACGTCGATCTACGCTATCACGCGGCTTCTGTTGCTTTCCCCGTGCACTGGTGGCCCGGCTGGCAAGCAGTGGTGAAGGGGATACCGGTCGATTCCTATCCGCTTCCCGGCTCCGGGTGGCTGGGTATCAAACTGGAGCCCGGTATCTGGACAGTAGACTTACGCCTGCGAGCAACGCCACTCCAGCAGCTGGCCATCGGCGTCTCCACCACCGTGGGCCTACTTGCGTTGGGTGTCACTATTGGATCGGAAGCGTATCGACGTACGATGGCTCGCGGCATGGTTAGGATAGCCGGCGCTGCGCTTAGCTGCCTATTGCTCGCGCTAGTTGGTCCAATCCTGTTGCAGAAGACACCTGATTCGCCCGCAGTCTTTTTTGACTTCCAACAGATGCCCTACCCTCATCAGGGCCCAATCGAGTTCGGAGAGGCCCTCTTGGTATCTGCAGTGTCCGCAGATGTAACCCAGACTGCCACGGGACCTGGCCAGAAGCTCGAGACGGTGCTCGGATTCGAGATGAGAACCGCCGAGCCCCTCACTGCAACCCTTCGCCTCGTCTCTCCTGCTGAGCCACGCCACGGTATCAAGCAAGGTATCGCTGAGATCTCTGCACCAGTGTCGTCTCAGACCAGGTTACTGCTTTCCCTGCCTGACGATTTGTCTCGAGGTCTCTATCTGCTACAGCTGCGCCTGCACAGTCCCGATGGTGAGCTCCGAGCACACACCGAAGCCGGCAGCGCTATGGGTCCGCTCTACGTGGGAAGCTTGCGCATATCGCAAGCATTTGCCAAGCCGCCCTCGTCACCACCGCTGGCTGTGTTGAAGGATATGACACTGCACTCCGTCGAGACTCGGCAGACTGAGCCAGACACACTGCCACTTAGGATGATCTGGTCCACACCAGGCACGCCGAGGAACTGGCGACTCTCACTCAGGCTCCTCGATCTAGATGGCAACCTGCGGGTCCAACAGGATGCACAGCCGGGTTACGGTTATCTGCCCACCACGCTCTGGCACCCTGAGGAACGGATTGTGGATAATCCGCATCTCGCCCTCCCTAATGGCCTCGCGCCTGGAGCCTATACGCTGAGAGTCGTGGCTTACCTTCAGAATTCGATGGAAGGTGGTGGTGAAGTCGACATCCCCATTCAGGTAACCCTGCCAACCCTCTATGACCTACGCAAGGCCTGCTGCGAACTGAACCGTAAGGGCGCCACGATCCTCTGCCAAGCGGAAGGCGTGGTATTGCTCGGGCTGGAAGCCCCTTCGGTGGTCCAAGAAGTCGACACCCTGTATTTACAAGCTGAATGGTCGGCGCAGCTGGTACCTGCTGACGACCTCCGGGCAACCTGGTCGCTGATCGATCCCTATGGTGCTGCTGTCGTTTCTACCACGAGCCCGTTGGCACCGGGAAGCCCGACCTCATTGTGGCCTCGCCACACTTGGGTTCTCTCGCCCGTGAGACTGGCGCTTCCGCCGCGCGTACCCGAGGGTGACTATGAGCTCACGTTGTCAATGGCAGGCGCCGAGGGGAAGCTAACCGACTGTGGTGTGCTGACAACTGTAACTGTGCAATCGAGCCCCCGATCTTTCGACATACCGTCGGTACCTCATCCTCAGACTGCCGTCTTTGGCAATAGCGTAAAGTTGCTAGGCTATGCACTTTCAGAGGATCAGAAAGCTCAGGAAGTGCGACTCACGGTATGGTGGCAAGCATTGCAGACACCGGAGCTCGACTACACGCGCTTCGTACACCTCTACGATCCAGAAACCGAGGAGATTGTCGCACAGGAGGATGGCGCACCGCGAGGTTGGACCTACCCAACCACATGGTGGCTGAAAGGAGAGGTGGTCAGCGAGACCGTCAAACTGAGCATGTCTGGAGCTCCACAGGGAACCTACCACCTTGCGGTCGGATGGTATATCCCCGAGACTATGAATCGTCTCACGGTCACAGGAGCTGACGATGCGCTCGTCAGCGATAATCGAGTCACCCTCACCCTACCGGTGACACATCCCTGAGTTAATTAGGCAGACATCCCTGTCGTCGTAACTGTTGCTGGGGCACCGCAGGAGCTAGACATCAGCAATGGCCACCGTGCAAATGCTTGGAACCCACGTCGATCCAGGTCGTAGTGCCACTTTGCGAGCATCCTGAAACGAGAGCTTTTCTGGCCACCGTTGCCAGTTCGGTTACAGTGCTCAGTGCGCATAACGCCCAATCTCTCCAAAATGAGTCCATACTGGTTATTACGTAGGCTCTAGGTGGCTTAAGAGCGAATGCCCGAGCTCTGCGAGGGCACTCAAGGTCTTCAGTTGACGTACCAACTGCCTGTTTTGATGGCGCATCATGCCCAGCATCACGGGCGTAGGAACCTGATAGGCGATTGGAGAGGCCTTTCAAACTTTCTGGTCACTGAAGCCAAGCGTTGTCTGATAGACGGCATCCGTTATAATAAATCTTGGGGCCCGGTGAGTTTCCGGGGCCTTGTTATAGATAGCTAGCAGGATGAGACCTACCATGCCAGATGCCATATTCCATTTCCCGCCTGACTTCCGCTGGGGTGTTGCCACGGCCTCACACCAAGTGGAAGGGAACAACCGCAACAACCAATGGTGGGAGTGGGAACACCAACCGGACCGCATTGCCCATGGCCACAAATCCGAGCTTGCCTGCAACTGGTGGCAGGATGCGGAGGCCGACTTTGATCGTGCTGCAGCGATGGGGCTCACAACCCTGCGCCTCTCAATAGAATGGAGCCGTGTAGAGATCTCACCTGGCCGCGTTGATACTGCCGCGCTGGATCGTTACCACGATATGCTTCAAGGTCTGCGAGCTCGCGGGATTGAGCCACTGGTCACATTACATCACTTCTCGGATCCCCTATGGTTGAAGGAGAAGCGCGGGTGGGCCAATCCTGACGCAATTCCGTATTTTACCCGCTATGTCGAGCAGGTTGTGAGCGCACTAAGAGACACAGTGAAACTGTGGTGTACCATCAACGAACCCAACGTCTATGCCTCGCTCGGCTACATCCTGGGCCAGTTTCCACCAGGAGTGCAGGACCTCAGAACCGCATCCATCGTCTTACGGCACATGCTGCAGGCTCACAGCGCAGCCTACCAGCTGATTCACCAGCTCCAAGAGGAGGCAGAGGTGGGATTGGCGCACAATCTCCGCTTCTTTGATCCGGCGAACCCACGAAATCCTCTGGACCGCACCGCGGCTTGGATTCGGGATCTGTGGTTCAACCAGACAACCCCCGCCGCCATCTGGCGGGGATGGTGGTTGCCTCCGCTCGGTTTTGGGCCGGCCCTAGCATCACGCCACACCTTGGATTGGATCGGCCTCAACTACTATACACGGGATCTGGTAGCGTTTGATCGCAACGCCAAGACGACCGCTTTTGGCCGTATCACCCATTCCCAAGATGCCGAGCCTCTGGACGGTGGCTACGGGGAGCTCTATCCAGAGGGTTTGTCCCGTGCCATCAGAAGACTAGCGAGCCTGGGTCTCCCCATTCACATCACAGAGAACGGCATCCCGGATGCTGATGACGATCAGCGACCTCGGGCCCTACTCCGCCATCTTCATCAACTATGGAAGGCCATACAAGGGAATATCCGTGTCATGAGCTATTATCATTGGACATTGGTCGACAATTTCGAGTGGGCTGACGGATGGACCCTGCCCTTCGGCTTGATCGAGCTAGACCCTCAGTCCCAGGTTCGAACCCCACGGCCCAGTGCTGCGCTCTACGCAGCCATCGCCAAAGGCAATGCAATCACACCAGAGGTGATCGATGCCTATGCACCTGAGCTGAGGCCCGTCCTTCTACCAGCCTGAGCCACAGGCACCGAGGGTGAGATCTATATAAGCCATGCGCAGATGCCGCTGCCGCAAGCACTACAAGTCGAGACGGATGACCGATTTATGAAAACTGCAGAATTGGACTATACACTGCCTGAAACGCTGATTGCCCAGGAGCCCATCGAACCACGAGATGAGTCGAGGCTCTTGGTGCTGAATCGCACCACGAATCAAATCGATCACCGTCGGTTCCGAGAGATTGGTGACTTTCTCGTCGCAGGGGACTGCCTGGTGGTCAATGAAAGCCGTGTGATCCGGGCCCGGATGTACGGACACAAAGAGCCCACGGGGGGACAAGTAGAGATCCTGCTTTTGCGTCAGCTTGAGGAAGAGCACTGGCGCTGCCTGGTAGGAGGTGCGCGTACCCGCCCAGGCTCGCTGATTCGTTTTCACAGTGACGGGACACCTGTTGAACTCTATGCGGAGGTGATCGAGTCTGGCGCTCAAGGCCAACGAGTTCTCCGCTTTTCGGAACCTCTGCTGCCACTCCTCGACCAGCTTGGAGAGATGCCGCTGCCTCCGTATATCCACCGCCACCTGGAGGACCCCGAGCGTTATCAGACCGTCTACGCGCGAGCCCCAGGAAGCGCGGCGGCGCCTACTGCGGGTCTGCACTTCACCCCGGATCTTTTGCTCGATCTGAGAGCCGCCGGCATCAAACTGGTCTCTGTCACTTTGCACGTCGGGCTGGATACCTTTCGCCCCATCACCGAAGCGACAGTCGACGAGCACGTTATCCACAGTGAGTGGTGTAGCCTGGACACAACCACCGCCGAGCGAATCAACCACACCAAGCTGATGGGACGGCGTGTAGTGGCCGTGGGAACCACGAGCGTCAGAGTCTTGGAGACAGCGGCCCGTCACGGCTTGCTAAAGTCAACGGAGGAGACGTGTCCGTGGCGCCCCATTGCGCCCTATGAGGGCTTCACCGACCTCTACATCACACCGGGGTTCGATTTTCGGGTCGTTGATTCCCTGGTGACGAACTTTCACCTCCCCCGCAGTAGCCTGCTGGCCTTGGTGATGGCCTTTGCCGGGAAGGAAAGAATCCGCCACGCTTACCAGACGGCCATTGCTCAACAGTACCGTTTCTACTCCTTCGGCGATGCAATGCTGATTCTCTGAGCCCTCGATCGCGCTATGATTGACACGGCTTACCGCGAATACGTGGGTAGTCCCCACGTTCATTCAGTCTACTCCGATGGATCAGGGTCGTATCGAACGATTGCGGCAGCAGCCAATGCGGCCCAACTCAACTTTGTGATTGTGACGGATCACAATGTGCGCCCACAGGGCCTTGAGGGCTATGTCGGACAGACACTGATGCTCTCAGGAGAGGAAGTGCATAATGTCCGGCGCGATCCGCAGGCCAACCATCTCCTTGTCTACGGCGCGGAACACGAGATGGCGCCATATAGCTTTGGCAGCACCCAAACACTGATCCGAGCTGCACGAGAGCGAGATGGTATCTGCTACATCGCTCACCCTATCGAACGCCCCAGCGCTATCGGGACCGACCTGGCCGCCATCCCCTGGACGCAGTGGCCACCTGAGGGAATTCACGGCTTGGAGATTTGGAACTATATGTCGGAGTTCAAAGGACTGCTGTGGAACAAACTCGTCGCTCTGGTTTACGCCTATCGGCCGGAGTGGGGGATCCGCGGACCTTATCGGGCTACGCTAAAGCTCTGGGACGAACTCCTAGCCTCTGGCCATAAGATCGCTGCTCTGGGCGGCGCGGATGCCCACGCCACATCTTACCGCTGGGGACCCTTTCGACGACGGGTCTTCCCATATGAGTATCTCTTTCGCGCCGTGAACACTCATATCTTGACCAAAGCCCCTCTAACCGGCGATCCTGTGGAGGACAAGGCCCTCATTTACGATGCACTTCGGGCGGGACGCACGTGGGTGGGTTATGACTTACCGCATTCCACCCGTGGTTTCCGCTGCTTTGCCCGAAGCGGATCAGCGATGGCCGGTCCAGGAGAGGAGCTACGTCGGCTAGGAGCGATTAACCTCAGCGTTACGCTGCCGACGGATGGCGAGATCATCTTGCGCCGAGACGGCAAAGTCATCCGCCGCACAACGGGAACCTCGATGAAATACACGTCCGTGGAAGCGGGTATTTACAGAGTAGAAGCTTACAGAAGATTTCGTGGGCGGAAGGTCGCCTGGATCTTCGCAAGCCCCATCTATGCCTCATAGGTGACACAACCAGCATCAAGGAGGCAACGCATCCCCCCCTCGATGCTGGTCAACTAACAAAGCAGTTAAACGAGATCAGCGCCCGGCCCCTGAGTGAAGAATGCCTCATTGATATCCGTATACTCTTCGTACTCAGCCGGCACATCTTCAGCCATAAAGATCGCCTCTTGCGGACATTCCGCGGCGCACGCCCCACAGTCGATGCACGTCTCAGGGTTGATGTAGTAGATCGGCCACTCATCATCCCCGTCGACAAAATGAACCGAATCGGTGGGACAGACATCGACGCATAGACCGGCGCGCTCACAGAGTGGGGTGATCACATATGTCATCGTAGAGCCTCCTGATAATCTTTGGTGGATATGGTAGACGACGCCTCGCCCAAACTTCGAATGCCAATGCATTTTAAACCGCGCCGAGTATATGTCAAGCAGCCTCACGCGCGTTATCCAGACGGCGCTTGTCAAGACGCTCAAGCGCCATCTTAACATCAGTGAGCAACTGCTGTTGATCAAAAAGGCCCTTCTGTATCAGTGCTTCCGCTCTCTCCTGGAGTCGCGCCTCGTCGTTTTTCGTGAGATCTTTCGCTGTTACGACGATCACGGGAATCGTCCTTGTGCCGGAGTCTTGCTTTAGCGCCTCGAGAACCGCAAACCCGTCCACCTGCGGCATCATCAGGTCCAAAACCAACAGCGCGGGCGGATCCCAGCGCAATATCTCCAGCGCCTCGGCACCTCCAGAGGCCTCCCTGACATCGTGTCCTGCGCTTTCCAGGATCCTCCGAAGGAGCTTCCGATCCTCTCTGTTGTCGTCCACGACCAGCACGTCTCCATCTTCGCGCTGCCGCCCCACCCGCACCAAAGCCGCTCGAAGCGCATCTTCAGAGATCGGCTTCACCAAGTAATCTGCCACCCCCAGACTCATTCCTCTCTCGCGATCTCCCAGGATCGAACAGACAATGATCGGTATGTCGCGAGTCGCCGGGTCTGACTTCAGCACGCGGATCGTGGCCCATCCGTCTTCTCCTGGCATCAACACGTCCAGAGTGATCGCGTATGGACGCAATCGTTTCGCCTCCGCCACCACCTGTGCGCTATTAGTCAGCCCGAATACCTGATACCCTTCCGGTGCCAGGAACCGCCTAAACAGCATCACGATGCTTTCATCATCGTCCACCGTCAACACAACACGCCCGCCACCCGTTTCGGCCGGCACTGCCTGCGGTCCGCCAATCGGTAGCGAAAAGCAGAAGGTAGTTCCCTTACCCACTGTTGTTTCCTCGATCCACATATCGCCACCATGCAACCGCACAAACTCCCGGCTCAACGGAATGCCCAAACCCGTTCCCCCGTAACGTCGCGTGGACGTCGCATCCACCTGCTCAAATTGCTCAAAGACTGCGTGAAGGCGACCCGGTGCAATGCCTATCCCGCTATCTTCCACGCTGACGACAACCTGCTCGCTGTCGAAGGTTGCTGAAACCTCGATGAAGCCCTGTTCGGTAAATTTGCCCGCATTACCCAACAGATTTATCAGCACCTGGCGAATGCGCCGTCCATCCGCCACAATCATCGGTAGGTCCGGCGCGACATAGGTCCGCAGCTCCACCGGCTTGTCCTTCACAAATCCTAGCGCCGTCGACATGACGCTGGTGATCATGTCTTTCAGGTCTACCGGCTCAAACACGATCTCCATCTTGCCCGCGTTGATCTTGGAGATATCCAGAATGTCGTTGATCAAATTCAGCAAATGGCGTCCACTGTCGTAGATCGCAGTCAGATCCGTCTCCTGCATCTCCGTCAGAGGCCCATCGATACCCTTCAGCATCACACGTGAGAATCCGATGATGGAGTTCAGCGGTGTCCGTAACTCGTGTGACATATTGGCCATAAACTGGTTCTTCAGTTCATCTACCTCTTGGAGCTTCGCTGCCGTCTCTTGCGCCTCCCGGTAGAGACTCGCAGTCTCCAGAGCTACGCTCAGGTTTGCTCCCACTGTCTCCAGCAGCTCTCGGATGCGCTCGTTGACCGCCGCCTGTTCTGCCGTACGCGCCACCATCATCACGCCGTAGATACGCGCTCGGGCCACTAGCGGCACCGCATACCCATCAACCAATGGCGATCCCAACCGCTCTGGCCATCCTCCCGTCCAGGCCTGTTTCTCAAGGTGTAGCGTCACCGGGCTCCTTGAATCTATGGCAGCATAGAGCGGCGCAGCCTCGTGGCGCCCCAGCCGATACGTCTCACCGTCAGGCAGAAGCGCGTCGCCGTCCGAAGCGTGCATCGATGCTGCTCGCACAATCCCTCCTACACTGGTCTCCGCCTCCCACGACCACATGATCACCGGCCTCTGAAGTCGCCGGGCAATCACCTCTCCCACTTCGCCCAGGATGGTGATCGGGACCAATGCACTAGATGCCGTCTGTAATACTTCGTTGAGGATAGCCCGCCGCTCGGCCAGCTCGCGGGTCACCTCCACCAGGTTAAGGTTCTCGAGCGCCACAAAGGCCTGGCGCGCTACGTTCTCGTAGAAACTCAACTCTGCTGTACTAAACTCCCGTGCATGTCGGCTATGGACCATCAGCATCCCATACTGCTTGCCACGCACCCGCAGCTGAAAAGCCGCCGTCGCCCGCAGCTCGAGGTCCCCGAACAGCCGTCGCAGAAAGTCATCAACCATCGGGTCTTGTGTGATATCCGGCGTGACGAACCGCTCATCCAACCGCAGTACTTCATAAAATCGCGGAATGTCCACCAAGTCCAAGGAGGCCAGCGTCAGAGCGACATCTCCCCGCGGCTCCCTACACCACACGGCGACCACACTCAATGCCGTGGGCTCCTGATGGGGTGTCAACAAACCCGCGATGATCCAGTCCGGCTCGTCCCGCTGCGCAATACCGTCTACCGCCGCTTGCAATACCGCTTCGGCGTCTCGGGCATCGGTGATCTGCTGCGCGATCCGATAGAGCATCCGCGTCTCCGCCAATGAGCTTTGCGATCTCTCATAGAGGTTAGTGCTCTCGATAACATTTGCCAGCTGGTTGATCATCAACGCCAGCGTTGCCACGTCCTCCTCTGTAAAAGCGAAACGCCGGCCGCTCTGCAGAGTGACAGCGCCCTGTGTCTGACCTCGACTGATCAAGGGAAAGACCACGGCCGAGCGCATCCCAGCCAACAGCGGGTTCTCACCCAATGCCGTCCGGGGCTCAATGTCTGGCGCCACCAGTCGCTGACGGGTCTGAATAGCGCGCCCATTCATCGTCCCACCATCTACCTGCACCCGATGCCCCATCAGCATCAGGCGCTCGCCAAGCTCTCCGCTTCCAGCCCGTAGCACCGCCCACTCGCTATGACCATCTACGAGAAAGATCCCCGCAAAATATAGATCAAACCGCTCTGCCAGGAAGTCCACCACCGCCTGCAGCAACGCATCCTGCTCTGATAGCGCCGTTGTTAGGCTAGCCAGCTCCACAGCCACAGCTTGACGTGCGATGCGCGCCTGCGACTGCTCGAAAAGTCGTCGATTCGACAAAACCACAGCCGCCTGGTCAGCAATCGTCCGGTATAGCCGCAGGTCCTGCTCTGTAACCCTCAGCGGCATACCCGACCGCACCCGCAGCACCCCCAGCTGCTCCACGGCTCCGGCCCCGACCGCGAGTGCCAGCACCAGCACCCCGCGCACCCCTTCGGCGCGATAGGCCGCCCGAAGCTCCGACGTTATACCGGCGGCGCCGCCAACCTCGGCATCAGCCTCCACATCTGCACAGGCATATAAGCCCCCGTCCTCCAGCAAGGCCAACTCGGGGATCTCCGCAGCCGAGATCCGGGTTCCTGGTGCCAAAGCCGCCACCGCATCACTCTCCCCCGTGCTTGCCACGATTTCCAGCCACGTCATTTGCGCCTGTGTCTCGGGGTCGGGAGTGTATAGACCGATCTCTGCTCGCACCGGCACTTCAGGAAAGGCGTGACGGATCACCGCCTGCAGCACCTCCGAACCTCCCACCGCCTCAGCCAGATCGGCCGTCACTTCGTAGAGCCGACGAGACTCCTCAGCACTGCCCTGCGCTGTCCTCAGAAGATTTCCCCGTTCTAAGGCCGATGCCAGCTGCGCCGCCACCTGTTCCAGAAGCGAAAGTAGTCCGGGCCGGGAGAAGGCATCAACCTGCCCGCTGCCCAACTCCAGTACCCCCAGTAACCGCCTCCCAAGTCGCAGTGGCAGTAGCAACCGCGACACCACACCCACCGCAGCCAGGGCCTCCTCCTCCGGGTACTCAGCGCCTGAGCGCAAGTCCTCCCGCAGAATCCACGTCCCATTGGCTGCCACCGACTCAAATGCCGATTCCGCTGTCAGCGCTGCCGCTGCGACATAAGTTTCGCACCCATCCGACGCGGTTAGCCCCGCTCTCTGGTCCGTGCTCTCTAATTGGATGATAGCTACCCCTACCGCGGTGAGAAACCTCAGGCGTGCCGCCTCTGCCTCCCAACTCATCAGTGTAAATTGGTTAATCGGCGTGAAAGCCTGGAGTCTCTCCAGCAACGTTGCGCGGGCTGCCACGACATCAGTGGTGGCATTAAGCAGGGCTGAGATCTCGTGCAGAAAGCCTAGCTCAGCTTCGCGCTGCTGTGCCTCCCGCAGCGCTCGCTGCGAACGATCGATCAGCAGCCGATTCTCCAACGCCAGCGCTAGCTGGTCACTCACCGCTTGCAACACCGCCAACTGATCATCTGACCAATCCCGAATCGCGCCTGGTGCCTCAAAGCTGAGCAGCCCTACAGGCTCGCCACGAATCTCCAATGGCTGCAGGAGTCGTGCCCCGTCACCGCCCTCCCTCCCCCGATCTAGTACTGGATCCGCTGGTAAATCCTTGACATCATACTGCTCAGGCACCATCAGTTTTGTCACCTCATCGAGATCGTAACTGTAACCCAGCACCTCCTGTTCTTCGACATACGTCTGCCACATGTCTACTGCATCGCGACGCTGCAGCCGCTGCAACGCCACAAGGTTGGCTTGCGCACGCTCGTGAAGCCGTGCATTGTCAATCGCGACAGCTAGCTGACCGGCGAACGTCGTAAGAATCGTACAGTCATCCTCGGAGATCAGATCGCCTTCCTGAGCCTCAATCCACACAGCGCCCAACGTCTCGCCGCGACTGACAAGGGGAACAACGACGCTGACAGTATCTTCCGGAGTGTCCTCTGTTGGGGGATCGTCGAGCGACTTTCCAGATGATGCACCGACAAACGCTTCTGGCGCAGTAAAGGTTGGATTGTCTGCTCTCGAGATGGCACAAAGCTGCCGATTGAGAATAACAGCACCGATCACAGAATCACGATCAACGACGATCTGCCGCTCAAGATGCCCAACCCCCTCAGATTCATGGGCACAGCTCGCTCGCAGTAGCGCTAGATGTTCTGCCGCATCCAGCAGATAGACCGCTACACACCGAAAGCCAAGTCGCTCTTGGACCAGCGCCACTGACTGCGATAACAGCTCCTCCATACTTAACAGCGCCGCAGCGGCTTCTGCAATTTCAGCTGCCACCTGTCGCCGCGCTGACCGCCTCTCTGCTGCCTGAGCCACGTCGGCCCACGCTGCCTCATCAGCACGGCGTCCTGTCACATCTAGTAGGATGCCCACCATTCCTGCCACCCGACCGGACGAATCCTCCAGTACCGCTTTGTTGAACAACACCTGCCGGGTGCTCCCATCTGCGAACCGCATCGGAGCCTCATAGACTTGGCTCCCTCGTGAGGTTAACAGGTCTAGATCCGATTGATGATAAGCCTCAGCCAACTCCAATGGTATTGCCTCTGTCAGCTCATAGACCGTAGCCCCCACGATCCGAGAACGTGGCAAACCGATCACCTTCTCGGCAAAAGCTGTGTTGCATCCTAAGTAGACCCCTCGTGTATTCTTGTAGAATATCGGGTTGGGAATCGCATCGATCAGCGCCTGTATAAAGTGTCCCTGCTCTCCAGCCTGACCGCTGACCATCTGTGCAAGTCGCTCTCGCAGTTCTCGAAGCTCTTCAATCAGCTCCGTTCTGGGCTTACCTACGTCCATCATCGTCGTTGCCCCTTCCTGCAATCACCCTGCAGCGATCCGCGGTCCCGGCCTAGCGCAGCCATCATTCCTCTGCCTGCCCTTCCCCTACTGCCGCGGAGGACCTGAACAGGATCCGATTCCGCTGGGTGCCGAAAGCGCGACCCAACTCCTGCACCGCTGTCTGCAGCACCCCCTCAACGTCACCCGCTTCTTGGATGCGTCCGGTAATCTGGCGGATGAGTTGCTCACGCTGCGCCCGTGCCTGCGTGGCCTGTAACTGGCGGATATTGAGCGCTGCAATCGAAGCCTGTTGTGCCAAACTGACCAACCGTCGTCGCTCAGTGTCAGAGAAGGTGCGCTGATCTGCGTAGTCGGCGTGCAGCAGGCCGATCCGATGGCCGCCTACGATCAACGGTACGAGAATCAGACTATGCGCGCCTTGCACCCGCCCAAACAACGCCCGAGCGCGCCTATCCAGACGGCCATCGTTTGTGCGGGCCGCTTGGTTCAGATCCTCCACAAACATCGGGGCACCGTCTTGCATCAGCCGCAATGCGGCGGGAAATCGCCGCAACTCGAACCGACGACGCAGGTGATCCAGCCCTTCAGGCCCACCCAGCGCCAGATCCGCCCATCGCGCAGCAACCACCTCCGCATAGTCCGGAAGCTGGCTGTCGTTCCCGATTTTGTCAAAGAGCTGCAGCGTAGCTGTACCAGCACCGTCGCCCAAGACCGTATACTCCAGTAGCACCTCAAGAATTGCCTGATAGCTGCTGGCCTCACTCAATGCAGCGGCGCCACGGTAGAGAGCCTCGGTCTCACTCAACGTCTGCTGCACCTGTTCGAATAGTCGCTCACGTGCCAGCACATTGGATAGCGCCGCCGCAGCCGTCTGCAGCGCTACGATCTCCTGCTCATCCCACAGCGTTTCCTCTTCACAGAAGAAGGCAATGAGCCCCGGCAAAGGCGCCGGCCCAGGGACCGCCAGCCCCAGCATAAAACCTGAACCGCTTTCCGCAAGAGCCACGGTGCTCTCTTCTCGCCTCAGATCTTCGCTTCGCCCCACCGCAAAGCCCGTCTCAGACAGCGCGCCAGCCCAATCCTCCATCTGATTCACCGCAATCCGGCGCGGTCCCGCATAAGTGAGTGCCGACTGCCTGCTTACGTTGTCTTCACTCCTGCTCTCGGCTAACTGCCAGACTACCTCAACCGGATCATCACCGGATAAAACATCCCCCATCAATGCGGCATCGGAGCTCAAGGGTTCATAATAACCCACGCAAGCCACACCAGCTGCGCTGCCCAGCAGTCCTAATACCTTTCCCGTAATTGAAGTCCCCTGCTCGTTCAGCAGTGCGACAGCTTGCGAGATCGCCGTTTGATACTGTGCCTGCCGCCCCACCACTGCCAATGCCCGCTCGGTCTTCTCGAACTGAAGCGAGTTCTGCAGTGCCGAAGAGACCTGCGCCGCCAAGAAGGTCAGCAGCGTCTTCTCCTGCTCTCCATGCATCCGTGCCGACGCGTTGTTTACCGCTAGCACCCCCAGAACCTCAACCCCTACCTTCAGCGGCGTCGCCATCTGGGAGAGCAAACCTGCGCGCACCAACGCCGCCGCACCAGGCATATCCGTCTCCCGGCAGTCAGCGATCAGAAGCGTGTGCTGGGTCTGCATTATCCTTTCGATCAAGTCTCTGACGCTAGGGGCATCCCACCCAGCTTCCAGCCGGTACCGCGGCTCACTGGCGCTCTGACCCTGCAGCTTTTGTCCCGACTGAGGATCACGAAGATAGACAACGGCCCGCTCAGCGCCTAACACCCGCCGCGTCCACTCGGCAGCTCGCTCCAGAAGCGTTTCGGCATCTAGGATCGTGATCAGGTCGATTCCCGCCTCGTAGAGCTGCGAGAACTCATCGGCGCGACGCTGCATCTCCTGATACAACCGTGCACGCTCTAGCGCTTGCGAGAGCTGCATGGATAGCTGTGCCATCAGCGCCACCCGTTCTGATACCCATCCCGCCTGATCAGACAGCAACTGTACACTGACGACGGCGATAGCATCTCCGCTTGCGGACTGAACCGGAACCGCCAAGGTGCCGTTACCGCTTATCACGATCTCACCAGTCTCACACGCCTTCGCCATCTCAGGATCCCAGAGATCGCTCGCTGCCTTGATACCGCGCTTGTCGCTCAAAAACCCGGCTCCGGGCTGTCCTTCTACGAGTGCCCGCACCACAACCCGATCGCACCCAAATGCCAGCCGAATCTCTTCAGCCGCGACCTGCAGCACAGCCTCCTGCTCCAGCGACTGCCGCATGCGCGAGGTGACCTGGCGCATCAACCGCTCGGCAGCCTCCCGTCGCTGGCTTTCCTCCAGCAGACGCTGATTCTCCGCTGCAACCCCTAGCTGCTCGGCCAGACCCTCAACGAGCGCCGCCTCCGCCGCGGTCCAACTGGCATCTCGCTCCAGCCCCAGTATTCCCACCACCTTGCCTGCCTGGCGAATCGGAACTCGCAGCTGGCCTTTCTCCACTAATGAGCCCCCTGAGGCCAGCGCCTTGCGCACCTCCGGTAGCAGCGTCTCCCCCAATGGTAGCACGTCCTTACCCTGCTGTTCGTAGCCCGTCGTGGTGTGTACCTGCAGGTAACTCGTCCACGCCTGACGCTGGTACCGCTGTTGAAGTCGCCGCGCCCGCTTCAGTTCGGTCTGCGTCTCGGCGAACAGTGCCGCATTTTGAACTGCTACCGCCACCTGATCAGCTAGGTTTTGCAGTACCGCTATACCGGTCTCATCGAAAGCCGAAGCCCTGTCACTCTGGATCGTCATCGCCCCAATCATCCGGGTGCCATAGCGTAGCGGTAATGCCAACTCTGATTGTGTCTCCGGAAGGAAAGGGTTGTCAAACCGCACCACACTGTCGCCGGCCTGCTGTTTGATGATGGCTTTTTCTGATGTCACGCACTGACCGATCATCGAATTACCATCCAGAGGCAATCGCCAACCCTGAGCCAACATCGCTGCTCCAGCATCACCTGTACCAGCGCGCAGCACAGCGTACCCTTGTGCTTCGTCCAGGAGAAACAGTCCGGCGTAATAGAGGTTGAACCGCTGACGTACCATCTCCACCACCTGAGGCAGTAGTTCATCCGGATCCAACACCGATGTCGTCGCGCGAGACACCTCCGTCACCGCCTGTAGCCCTCGAGTGCGCTCCGCCACCCGTGCCTCCAAACCGCCAATTAGGTCACGCAGCTGTGTCGTCATTGCGTTAAACGCCAGCGCTAGAAGGCCAACTTCATCATCGCGCTCAATCTGTGCCTCCAGGCTCAGCTCACCGCCCGCAATCCGCGTTGCCGTGGTCGCCAATGCCGAAATAGGTTCCGAAATGCCCCGTGCAAATACAATAGCCACGGCTGCTGCACTCAGCATGGCCACTAAGGCTACTGCAGCATTGACCAAAGAAGCCGTCCGGGCCCCGCGCAGCATCTCCGTCTGGGAGAATTCGGCCACGAGGGCCGAGGACAACTCTGGCAAGCCCATGGCTACGCCCAGCACTGGGACATTCAGGTGGTTAACATAAGAACCACGCTGCATAGCCTCGTCCCCAGCCATAACTGTCTCAATTGCATCACTGCGCACGACGGGGTGTCCGCTGGCCGTCACCGGCAGAGACTCAAATGCTGCCGCCAGTTGTCCGGGTTCGCCTCGCTCTGTAGTCCCCGAAGACTCTCCCAGCCCCGTCAGCAGCTCGTGCCCGGGCCCGACCACATAGCTTGCGCCGGTCTCTCCCATTTTCCCCGCCGCAGTGATCGCATTGAGCTGCGACAGATCTGTCCGTGCCGCGATAACACCGTAGGTGAAAGCACCCAACGTCAGTGGACGAGCGAAGACGATTGACAACTCCCCAAGGGCAGGATCGTAGTAGGGTGGCGCCACATACGCGTCCAACAAACCCTCCGTGAAGTACCGCATGTCGGCTAAGGACCGGCCCTCCAAGGCCCGCTCGGTCGACAGCACTGCTATGCCCTCAGTGTTGATCAGGAAGATCTCGGTGAACCATCCCGTCCGCCGGATCACGCTGTTGAAGCGCACACGCAGCTCGTGGCCTGCTGTCAATCGGTATTCTAGCGTGAACGTCTCCAGCAAGAGTGCCTGAGCTCGCTGCACCTCATACTCCTCAACCACCAGCGAATCCAGTGCAAATCTGAGCTGATCGACCCAGTCGTCGATAGCCTGCCTCTTTAGCACCACGCTCGTTTCAAGCTGATCATAGACCTGCCCTCGAGCTGTCTGAATACCTACCAAGATCGATGTCCCGCTAATCACCAGCGTCACGACCAGCACCAACGAGATAAGGGTACTCGTCAGCCGCGCCCGTATCTCTGTGATGCGCTGATAGGCCCGGACTAGCTGCCAGACAACCAAAGCAACCAAGGCAATCGTCAGCAGCTGGATGCTCCATGCGGCCACCGGTGCCGTCCTGATATCGTAGCGAGCCCACGGAAGCTGCACCGGCTCCAATGCCCAGATACCGAGCCCTATTAGCAGACTCAGCGCCCACAACCACCAACGCGCAGGCGAGAACACGAGCAGCGCCACCACCATCGCGGCCAGGCTCATTGCCATCAGTGCCAGCGCTGGCACTATTCCTGCCCAGAAAAGTGAAACCAGGGGCGCCACCAGAAACGCTCCGACGAGCATCAACATCGCTGCAGTCTCTTCACGGTCTCGCCGCAAAGCCAGCCAGCCGGCGCCACTGATCAGCAGGCCGAGAAAGCCTATCCCTGCCACCGCCAGATGCTGCCAGATCTCCGTGATCGCGTACGCCAGTGCGACCCCTGCGCCCATAAGGCCCCAGAAGAACGGTACAACTTTTGTCAGCCATCCCAGATTCACACTCCACATCTCACTGGACCGGTTTCTTGTCCGTCGACCACCGGGTCGGCTCGGATCACCCGGACCTGGTTGCGCCATCCGATCGCTCATAGATCCTCCCCCTCAACGCCGCCGCCTCGTGATAGCACATTGCCTTCCGTCGGTATATCATCGTCGGATGACCGTGTGTCGTCTGCCAACGGCGTCCACTGCACAAAGACCCGCGAGGCATCCACTGCTTCACCGATCTCGCTAACTGCCGTCTGCATGAGCTCATCCCAATCCAGTGTTCCCCGCAGCCGATCGGTGATCTCCCGCGCCATCCGCTCTCGCTCAGCTGTCCAGCGTGAAGTCTCTAGCAACCTGGCGCTCTCCAATGCAATCGCCAGACGGTCAGCGATCTGCTCTACCATCTGAACCGTCTCTGGAGCGACGTAATCCTCTTCAAAACGCAGATTCAGCGCACCCAATACCTGGTTGCGCAGCCGGATCGGCACCCCCAATCCGGCGCGGGCTTCACCCACACGCTCTGCTTTGGGCCTGCTCCCACCTTCCACTGAACCAGCGGCAGGATCCCCTGGCTCGGCAGAGGCATCCGCCCCCGACAAAAGCTGTGCCACCACTGCCTCACTGCGCGCTATCGCTGCCGCCGCCTCTGGATGGGGATCCTCCGCCGGCACAGTATCCACCAGCCGGTGGCGGAAACCGAGTCGACGATCCTGCCCGACAATGAATTCGCGCCACGCTTGCCCTGTGAAGCGCCCCGTCGCCACCTCCAGCTCCCGAAGGCTCCGGGCCATCTGCGCTATCAGCCTGGCGTTCTCTATCGCATTAGCCAGCTGGTCCGCCATCGTCTGCAATGCCGTGACGTCCTCCTCGCTGAAGGCTCCGGACCGCCTATCCTGAATCGTCATAGCTCCGATTACCTTGGCTCGGCTGATCAGCGGGAGCGCCAGTTCCGAACGGGTCTCCGGTAACAGGGGATTCGGCTGCCACACTGTCTCAAGCGCAGTATCAGCCGCGATCCGCGCCTCGCCCGTTGCTATGCACGTCCCGATCATCGACTGCCCTCCCACCTCTAGCTTGTGTTCCCGAGCAAGCATTATCTGCCCCGCTTCACCCGTGCCGGCCACCAACACAGCCCACCGCCGCGCGTCATCCACCAGGAACAGCCCAGCATACGCGAGATCAAAGCGCGCCTGGATCAACCTCACCGCCCCGGACAGCAGTTCATCAAGGTCGGTGATGGAGGTTGCCGCACTGGAGACCTCGGCTGCTGCTGCTAACCGAGCTGCGCGACGTCTAGCATCAGAGACCAATCGATGGGTCTCGAGGGCCTGAGCAACGTGACGGGCAACGTTCTCCACAAGGCGAATCTGCTCTGGCGTCCAGCCACCCGGCTGATCCTCAGCATCGACCTTGCTACGGCTGAACCCTAGAGATCCGATGATCTCCTCACCAAAAAGGGTCAGGGGCACACCCAGCATCTGCCCATTGTCTCGATCGTCCTCCAATATCGTATCGCCACTTTGGGCGACGCGCGACATCACCGGTAGCCAAGCGTCATCATCTGAGCTCGCGCCATCTGGGGTCCAGACATATCCCCGAACGAAATCAGAGGTACTTCCTCCCACCACAGCCTGCCAGGCGCTCTCTGCATACCGCCGTTGAGCCGCCAGCGCATCGCGAAGGGCCAAGTCTGCCTCGACTCTCGCTGACTCGGCCTCTTTCCGTGCCGCCCTTTGTGACTCAGATAGCCGCATTCGATGCACAAGACCACTTAGAACGTGTCTCAGACGTGAATAGAAGGCAACGGCGGCGGCGGGACCTTCGAAAAGCCCCACGCCCAAGGACTCGTCCCCCACGTAGAGCGGCAGTAGCGCCATACGCAGACCGCCAGCGGGGCGGGCAGCCGCAGCTTGGTCCCATAGCTCCGAAACCAGCATCTCTCTCACACTATGAGGGGCTTGCTCCACGCTTAGCCGGACAGCACCGTCGACATACGAGAACGGCAGGTACATCGCGTCTCGCCATCTCGCCCCTGTTCCGGCGTCCTCAAAGAGCGCCAAATGGCAGCGCCGCAGCCGCAGTTTGGAGAGAATCTCGGAGATGAGAGGTGCTCCCACGGACAACTGCACCACATTAGCAAGCCGATCGGAAAACGCCTGCAACGTCGCCTCTTGTTGCTGGCGTGAACGGCGCCGGTAAGTTTGTGCATGTAGCTGGACCTCGCTAACCAAAGCTCTCGCTTGCTGGAACAGATCCTCGGCCCGCACTTGTATATCTCGATCGCTGAGAAGTGGAAGCGTGGACCGCCGCAGCTCCGAGATGACTGCGTGCCAGTTGTCGAAGCCAGTCGGAGGAAGCAAATCAGACGAAGGCGGCCTATCCTGCATTAGCTGTAGCAGGATATCGAGGCATTGACTGGACTCAGCGTTGTGAACAGCGTGCCAAAAGGCTTCTGCCAACTCACCCCAATCTACGCCAGAGCCTCCAGCCTCCTGTAACGCCGCCACGATTCGCGACCTCTCCTTGGCAAAGCTCACTGGCTCCACTGACGGGGCTTTGTGCAGCGAGATCTGGTTCACATACGCTGGCAGACAGCCACAAGATCGACGCAACACCGGATGCGTCGGGACGACAATCGACCCCGGGGTCTCACCACCCTGGATTAGCGCATACAGCTCCGCAGCAGCCTGATGCCCGATCTCACGGATCGGCTGGCGCACCGTGGTCAGTGATGCGGGCATACGGAAAGAAGCATCAATATCGTCAAACCCCACCAGGGCCACATCATCCGGGATTCGCAGGCCGCGAGAATGCAGGACTTCCGAGACGCCAATTGCAGTCTCGTCATTGGCACACACCACTGCCTCTAGCGCCTCGCCCCGCGCCAGCAGGGTGCGCATGGCCGACCTTCCACCCTCCAACGTGAAGTCGCCGGCGACCATCAGCGCAGGATCGGGCATGACCCCTCGACCCTCGAGAGCATCGTGGAAAGCACGCTGTCGCTCCTCAGCTTCGGGCGAGCCAGCAGGACCTTCGATGAAGCCCAACCGCCGGTGATGATGGACGTCAAGGAGATGCTCGACTACCTTTCGCATACCGCCATAGCTGTCCGGGTTCACTGCTGGTATCCCCGGCAGCCACAGCGAGATGCCAACGACAGGGAGTGGCCCGATTCGCTCAAGAAAGACACGTAATGTCGTCTCCGAGCGTTTTCCGTAATAGGCGACGGATCCGGTTAGGATCAAACCGTCGTGTCGCTCAGGATGCACTATCCCAAAGCTTCCCATTTCCGAGTGGGGATCGTCTATACCGTCCAAGACGTAGATCAGTAGGTCAAAACCGTCAGAAGCTGCACAATCGACGACTCCGCCTACGAGTGCGTCGGTGTACGGATCGCCTAACGAGTTCACCAGCATGCCGACAGCCGGGCGTGGCGCCACCTCAGCAGACCGCGAGCCCAAGTCTTGCCCAAGCGTGTCAAAAGCTTGATACTGATGATCTTCCTTAACCATCATAGCGCCTCCCAACCCAAGCTACTACCCAGCGCTTACGCCGCTACCGCACGCGCCTGTCCAAACCCTTACGTCCCCGCCACCGTTGCCATATCTTCAGTCATCAGCTTCCGTTTGCTGAGTGATGCCTGCGCCAGCGACCTTGGTTAGCTGTTCGCGAGTGCCCAATCGCGCGGCAGCAGTGGAAGCACCAAGGACTCTACTCAGTTCTTCCAAAGCAATTCGCAATACAGCCTCCTCATCCGGAGCCTGCTGGATGCGATCAGCGATCAACCGTGTATCGTGGATCTCCGCTAACGAAGTTTCTGCCTTACGACGAGCAACCTCAACGCTCTGAAGCAGCTGTGACCGGAACAGCACGCCACTGATCCCTTCGGCAATTCGCTGATAGACTGGATCGGAGGTTGGGCCGTCTAGAAACACACACCAACCAAAGAACCGGTCACGCAACCATAAGGGCAGGACAAACGCTGCATAGTGTCGATCCCGGGGCAGTATGGCTGATGGCAGCAACTCATGCGACGCAAACGTTTCATCTGCCAACGCAACCTCTCCATTGGCTACCACCATGGCAAGACGAGACAGATCGGGACCATCTGCAGAAGCGGTGCGGTCGCCAAGAACAACATACGCCTGATCTATATTGAACTGTGGCAGAGAGTCACGCAGGGGGCCCAACATATCGGTCACATCAACGGTTCCCGCCAAGGCAGAGCCAAGTGCACTTGCTCGGGACATTCGCGATTCTGCCTGCTCAGCATCTGCCTGTACCTTTCGTCTGGCAGCATTGGCGACCAACACCCGCCCCTGATGCAGCAGATTCTCAATTCGGACCAGCAGTGCGCCATCACTCAAACATGGCACCATATGACGACGCACAGACGACAGGATGTCCTGCCAATCAGGGCTGGGTTCTGTCGAGCCCTGATTCGACTGTGGCAGCTGGCTCTCAACCACCGAAAGAAAGCTGGTGTCGTCGTGGGTCACATCATAGACGAGCGCATCCCAGACTGCAGCGGGAATG
>PWVB01000171.1 GCA_003562365.1 Anaerolineae bacterium | reverse complement strand
GTCATCAGCATACCGCGTCAACTGATATCCCATCCGTCGCATCTCCCGATCAAACGGTGTCTGTAAGATGTTGCTCAACAACGGTGAGATCACCCCACCCTGTGGGGTCCCTCGCTCTGTCAGTCGCCATTGCCCTTCCGCCACACACCCGGCTTGCAGCATACTCTCAATCAGCCGGAGTTCTCGCCCATCGGCTATGCGTCGGGCCCCAACGTCATGAGCTTCTCGTGATCCACCGACCCAAACGAGTTCACAACTGAATACCCTCCTAAACAACGTAACCGCAGAGCCCGTAGACGAAATTGAGGTTACGGACCCCCATCATCCGCTCTTCGCACGGCGCTTCACCGTTTTGCACGTGCCTACGACTTCTCAAGATCCCGCCTTCGTTTTGGTGGCCTATCGGGAGTATATGGCCTTGCGCATCCCCCTAAGTGCCACTAACTTACTGGCATCTCAACCCAAGGGCCAGGCCAAACTTACGCGACAAGCCTTAGTTGAGCTTATCGCCCTGGCCCAAGAATGTGAGGTGCTATGTCCTACGACCCCACACAGATCTGGAACCGGCTGTCGGCAGAACACCAACGAAACATCCGCGACGCATTGTCAGTAGTTGCTCAGGAGGTGATCCATGACTATATCCACACTCATTACGCCCAGCCATCTGGCTCGCAAGACGATCATCTACATTCGCCAATCAACACCGCAGCAAGTCCTCACCAACCAGGAGAGTCTGAAACTGCAATACGCTCTGCACCAACGCGCTCTGGACCTGGGTTGGCCAGCGAAGGCCATCGAAACCATTGATGCCGATTTAGGACAGACGGCTGCGACCACACAACACCGGGAAGGCTTCAAAGATCTGGTGGCACAAGTTACCCAGGGTCACGTCGGTATCATTCTGTCTTACGAGGTAACCCGCTTGTCGCGTTACTGCTCTGATTGGTATCCCCTCCTCGATCTCTGTGGGTATACCCAGTGCTTGATTGCCGACCGGGACGGCGTCTATGATCCGGCCTCACTCAATGGACGGCTATTGTTAGGTCTTAAAGGTCAGTTGTCCGAAATGGAATTGCATACCATCCGCGCCCGGATGACGGCGGGACTGCTCAACAAAGCCGAGCGTGGTGAACTCGCTTTGCCACTCCCTGTCGGTCTAGTGCGCGATGCAGATGCTCAGGTGCGCAAAGATCCTAACCAAGAAGTCCAGGCCCGCATTACCTTGATCTTCACCTCTTTTCTCCGTCTCAAATCGGCCTGCAAAGTCCTTCGCCTCTTCAATGAACAAGAACTTCTGCTCCCCCGACGCGATCGCTTTGGCGTTGTGACCTGGAAAAAACCTCGGGTTGCCGCGATTCTGGCCGTGCTCAAGAATCCCGCTTATGCGGGCGCCTTTGTCTATGGCCGCACCCGCACCACCCGCGACCCCCTTTCGGGCAAGGTCACCCAAACACGTTTACCGATGGCAGAATGGCGCATTTGTGTTAAAAATAAGCACCCCGCTTACATCAGCTGGGAGACCTTTGAGCGTATTCAAGCTATGCTAGAAGACAACTATGCTGAATATGACCGTAACAAATCCCGGGGCGTGCCCCGGCCGGGCGCCGCTTTACTCCAAGGGCTGGTCTACTGTGGCGAGTGTGGACACAAGATGGTCGTTGAGTATAAACGAGTCCCGCGTTACATCTGCAACTATCTACGGCAGCAGTACGGCGTCGCTATCTGTCAGTACATCCCGGCCCAGCCTGTGGATACGCGCGTGATCCCAGCTTTTTTCCAAGCTCTATCGCCGATTGAATTGGACGCCTACACGCAGGCGCTTACCGCCCAACAAGCCATCAACTCCCAAGTTGCCCACGCGCGGCAACAACAACTTGAGCGATTGCGCTACCAAGCCCAACTCGCCGAACGCCGCTTCAAACAGGTCGACCCTGATAACCGCTTAGTAGCCGCAGAACTTGAACGCCAATGGGAAGCAGCCCTCACCGCTTTCCACCAAGCTCAGCAAGCCGAGGCTCACTATCAGGCGCAACCTGCGTCGGTCACGGCTTTGCCAGACGAACTGAAAACCGCATTTGTCGCACTCGGACAACGGCTACCTCAGGTGTGGGAACAATTGTCCCGCCAAGATCAGAAAGCGTTTCTCAGATGCCTCATCGAAAAGGTCGTGATTCAGCGCACGACCGCTGACTGTGTGCATACTCGCATTGTCTGGCATGGCGGCGATGTCACGACCATGGATATCCCCATTACGGTCGGCGCCTTTGCAGATCTGTCCTCAGCCGAAGAGATAGAACAGATCATCATTGAGCGCAGTTCTCAAAACCAATCTGACGTAGAGATCGCCGCATACCTTACGCAACTGGGACATCGCTCCCCACGTCATTCACAGTTCTTGCCGAGTACGGTCAAAACTATCCGGCTCAAGCATCGCATCTTTCACAAACCCCACCTCTCCATTCCCCGTTCTTTCCCCGGCTTCTTGACCATTCCCCAAATCGCACAGCAACTAGACATCACCGTCCACTGGATATATCATCAAATCCGCAGTGGGCGCATTCAAGTGACCAAGGATCCAGAGACAGCTATGTACTTGTTTCCCGACACAGCCATCACTCTGACAATGTTTGAAGATCTTAAGGATGGTCAGGTAACCAATCTACGTTTTTGATAGGAGTATCAACATGTCGAATCGAAGCAGTCGGCCAGATCGCCCTCAACGATCCACGTAGCGCCGGCCCTGTAGGCCGTTACCAGTGGACGCAGCGCGGTGATTGGACTGCGCTCGGGTCGAAAACCATGTGAGCAGTTGCGGAACACGGGTTCGTACAGGGCTTCGAGGATGAGTGCGATCCCAGCTTGGACAATTCTGTCTCGG
>PWVB01000476.1 GCA_003562365.1 Anaerolineae bacterium | reverse complement strand
CTGGTCGACCGTGCTGATCGGAGAGATTTGAGTGTGTTTCACATTGGCCTCTGCATGTTTGATCGCTACATCAGCAATATGCGATCATTCCAGATACGTTGGATTCCCTACTTTTCGTAAACTGTCCGGTAGCTAGGCTAAGACACAAAGGCTGCAAGAAACGCCACCACGTAGCCTCCCAGCGTGTCCAGGTCATAGCCTCCTTCTTGGACGATCACGGTCGACAGACTGAGCCCCGCGACCTGCTGGGCTGCAGCGTACCAGCCTGAGGATGTCAGCCCGAATTTGCCGATGGGGTCGCCTCTGACCGCGTCGGCGCCCAATGAGACGACCAAATAGCGCGGAAGAAACCCTCCGATCGCCCCCAGGGCAACATCAAGTGCCTCGAGATAGTCGTCATCTTCGACACCCAGCGGTAGTGGCAGATTCAGATTGGTACCCGCGCCTGCCCCGCTACCCCGCTCAGCGGCGAAGCCCCAGTAGTACGGATAATCCTGCGCTGGATCAACGTGCAGCGAAACGTAAAACACCGCGGGATCGGCGTAGAAGATCGCCTGAGTCCCGTTGCCGTGATGATAGTCTATATCCAGAATGGCTACTCGTCCTGCAGCGCTGAGCCAGCGAGCCGCGGCGGCCGCGTTGTTCAGATAGCAGAAGCCGCCGTACTGATCAGCAGTCGCGTGGTGCCCGGGAGGGCGACAGAGTGCATAGGCAGCTCTATCGCCTGCACAGACCGCCGCGGCCGCCGTCAGCGCTGCCTGGGCGCTCCAGTAAGCCGCCTCCCAGGTGCCGCTGAGGATTGGGTCTTCGTGATCATACGTGTAGTAGTCGCACAGCTCAGGGAAACTCGCAGGGCGCATCAGCAACCGCGCCGGATCTACCCCACACCGCTGGGCCAGCACCGGCTGCGGTACACCGAGGTAGGCGGCGTAACGACGATAGGCTGTCGCCAAATAAGCTGCGTATGCCGGCGTGTGGACGGCAGTGATGGGTGCAAGTCCGTGGTCCTGCGCCGCAACAATCGGACCAAGTCCGGCTGCTACCAGTGCAGCTCGAATCACCTCCGCCCGGCACGGCACCTCGCGACTCTCCAGCCTCTCCCCAGCCACCCAGACCTCATCGGTGCTATGCAGCCGGTGCTGGGCAGCGTAAACGGTCTTCAGCGTATGCGACCCAGGCCGCAAGCTATAGCAGCCCATAGCGCTCGCGCGCTAGGTCGAGTATCTCGCGGATCAGGACCGGATAGGCGACGCCTTCGGCCCGAGCGGCGATCACGATGTCGCTCGCCTGAGGATTGAGCCCGGGCAGCGTATTGATCTCCATCAAGTAAGGCTGGCTCGCCGCATCCATTCTGAAATCGACTCGTGCCACGTCGAACCCGCCGACAGCCTCGAAGGCGGTTAGGGCCAGGTCCTTGAGCGTCAGCGCCAGCTCCGGCGGAATATCCGCCGGGCAGAGATAGCCCGGTGCGGTATCCGACGCGATCGCATAGCCCTTGGCCTGTGCATTGTAGATGCCCTTGACCTCTCCCTTCTGCGTATCGATCTCCAACACCGGGAAGACGTGAAAGCCCTCCATATAGAAGCTACGCTGGCACCTCGCGCCCGCCGCCGTCCGGTTACCCACAAATCCCACGGTGAATTCTCGACCCGGCAGATAGGTCTCTACCAGCGCAGGCTGCCGGTAGGTCTCGATCACCCAGCGGACCTGCGTCCGCAGCGACCGTTCGTCCTCAACGATCGAGTCCGCGTTGATGCCCATGCCTGAGCCTTCCCGCATCGGTTTGACAAAGAGCGGAAAGGCCAACCCATCGACCAGTACCGCCTCGGCGTGGCGCATCAACTGGAACGGCGCCGTTGGAAGACCCCTTTCATGCCACAACCGCTTGGTCACCACCTTGTCCAGCGACACCGCGTGGGTCAGCACGTTCGACCCTGTATATGGAATGCCCAGCATCTCCAGCAAAGCCGGAACCTGAGCTTCCCGGGCAGCACCCCGCAGCCCCTCTGCGATGTTGAAAACCATGTCTGGACGGGATGCCCTGATAGTGTCGAGCAGCGATCCATCGGCCTCCAGGAAGAAGGCTGTGTGACCAGCCTCAGTCAGCACCTCAATGATCGACTCTACCGTCTCCTCGGCGTCGTACTCCGCCAGTACATCGGCGGGGGAGTCCGGCCCGGCGTCGATGGACCCCTTCCGGTTGGCCAGTACCGCGACCTGCAGCGTTCGGCGTGTCGTCTCAGACACGGATCCGCTCCGTCAGCAGCGACGTGACTGCCTGGGGATCGGTGCTATGCGCTCCGTATGCTGGATGTCGGTGTCCGGCATCCCAGCCCTCCGGCACAATCTTATGCGCAGCGCCCGAGAGCAGCCCAGCAACCCCGCACTCGTCTGGCTTGGTCCGTCGCGCCTGGCAGTAAGTACAGGCAGACGGATCGTGGCCACGATAGTCGCCGGGCTGAGTATAGGCTGTGATAAACCCCTCGTAGTTGCGCACGACCACCCTCTGGTCCGCCATGCTTAGGAGGTAGTTAGGCAGGATTGGCACCTTGCCCCCGCCTGCCAGAGCGTCGATCACATAAGTAGGGATGGCAAACCCCGACGTGTGCCCGCGCAAGGACTCCATAATCTCCAGACCCTTCGCCACCGAGGTGCGGAAGTGACCGGCCCCGTGGACCAGGTCGCATTGATAGAGATAGTAGGGGCGCACCCGGTGCCTGACTAGGGTGTGGAACAGGTCCAACATGATATTTGGGCAGTCGTTGACCCCCGCCATAAGCACCGTCTGGCTGCCTAGCGGGATTCCAGCATTTGCCAAGCGAGCCAGCGCGGTGACCAGGTCCCTGGTAAACTCCTTGGGGTGGTTGATATGCAGATTCATCCAGAGGGGATGGTACCGGCTCAGCATCTCGATCAGCCCTGCGGTGATCCTTTGCGGCAGGAAGACCGGCACACGCGTACCGATCCGGATGACCTCAACGTGCGGGATGTCACGCAGCCGGGAGAGCAACCGCTCTAAGATCAGCTGTGGCAACATCAGTGGATCGCCCCCGGACAACAGGACATCGCGGACCTTCGGCATTGCTGCAATATAGACCAGCTGGCGCTCTAAGTCAGCGGTGTCAAACGCCCTCCGCGCGTCCCCCACAATCCGACTCCTCGTGCAGAACCGGCAGTAGCTCGCACACTGCGTCGTGACCAGCATCAGCACCCGGTCCGGATATCGATGGATCAGACCCGGCACCGGGGAGTGCGCATCCTCGCCCAATGAGTCGGCCATCTCCGCCTCGAAGGGCACGCCTTCCTGGCGGGTAGGGACAATCTGGCGCCGGATGGGACAGGTGGGGTCCGCCGGATCCATCAGGCTAGCAAAGTAAGGCGTGACCGCAACTCGGAAGTGACTAGGTGCTGCAAGGCCCTCGGCCTCGTCAGAAGTGAGACTGATCAAGTGTGCAAAATCCTCGACCGAGGTCAGGCTGTGAGACAACTGCCAACGCCAATCCGCCCATTTCTCGGGCGATACTGCCTCCCAGGGATGCGGTGGACTATGGTCGATCCCTGGAGGCGCCGCCGTCCTATTAGCTGCTACCGTATTCGATATCATAGCTGAAGTATATCCTCCCCTTGCAGGAGCTGTTCCAGCAGTGTAGAGAGCTTCGCGGCCGGAAATCCCTTGAGCAACGCCCAATGGGCCCCGGCCTCCTCGGCGTGTCGTCGCAGTTTCGCCGTGTCGGCCAGGACCACGCACTTCGTAGCCGGCCACGCCGTTTTGATCTGTCGCAGGAGCAACCAAGCCCGGTCGTCCGGCAGGCTGGCATCCAACAGTAGCAGCGCGGGCCGCTGCGCAGCCATCAGGCGCAGACACGCCGTACCTTCGTCGACCTCGTAGACTACGGCAATGCCCGAGATACTGTACAGCAACGACGTCAGACTGGCACGCAGCGGGCTGGCACGCGCCACGACTACCACCGACACTTGATCAACCATCCGAGCTGCCTCAACTTCTGTCGTCACCACCAACACGATCTGGCGCTCCATCTATGCTGCCCATGCCGCCTAGCAGCCAACGGCACCGCCCTATGACAAGATCCTGCTGCGCGACGTAACCTTGTCGGAAAAACGAGGTTCATGTTACCCTCAAGCGCTTTCCGATAGATCGGAGGGAAGTCCTGATGAGGACGCGACAAATGCCGCGTCCTACCGGACGCGGCGCTACGTCATCTGCCGTAGGAGCGTCGCCACCGGGGATCCGCCGCCAGTAGCAACTTTGACACGGCATTGACGCATCTGCCATCCGCTTTGTATATCGCTAACACAGGATTTGCACGCCGCGTCCGTATACTCCAAAGGTGTACTGGGGCACAGGTTGATGCCTGGGCCGAGGGCAAAAGGTACCTAGATCCCTAAGGAGGCACATTGCGATGGCAATCACGGCGATCTGTCCAGCCTGTGATGAAACTATAATTCTCAACGCTGCACCGAAGCTCGATCAGAAGATTCGCTGCACCCACTGTCGTACGGACCTCATCGTCGTCGACCTCGATCCCGTGGAGTTGGACTGGGACGATTTTGAAGACGACTGGGATGATGACGACGACTGGGACGACGAGGAGGATGACGACGAGGAGTGGTAAGCTGTCGGGAGCATACAGCAGCGCAGAATCGGCTTGCCTCAGCAAGCCGGTTCTGCTTTGAGCTGGTGATGCGCCCCGCGGCAGCGTACCTAGATCTCGTCCAGCCGCGCCAATCCCTCCCGGAGCGCATACAAAGCCGCCTGGGTGCGGTTCGCCAGATGCAGTTTTCCGAGGATATTACTCACATGCGTGCGGGCCGTTCGCTCGCTGATGACCAGTTGAGCAGCGATCTCCTCGTTGCTTAATCCCCGCGCCAGCAACCGCAATACTGCCACCTCCCGCTCAGTCAGCGGCGCGCCGGTCGGGGGCAGATCCGGCGGGCGTTGCAGCTCCTGAAGGAGCTTGCGCGCGATGAGGGGATGCATAGAAGGAAAGCCAGCGTGGATCTGCCGAATTGCCTTCAGCAGGGCGCGCGGCGTAGTGTCCTTGAGCAGGTAGCCGAGCGCCCCAGCCTTGATCGCTGGAAAGACTTTTTCGTCTTCCGCATAGCTGGTCAGTACAAGGATGCGCGCCTCTGGTGCCTCTGCCTTGATCTCGGTGATCGCCGCGATCCCATCCTTGCGCGGCATCACTAGGTCCATCAGGATGACATCGGGATGCAGATCCCGAGCCTTAGCAACCGCCTCGATGCCATCGACAGCTTCGCCAACCAAGTCGATGCCGGGTTCGGTAGCCAGCAGCCAGCGCAGACCTTCGCGGACGATCGCGTGATCGTCCACCACGAGGACCCGAATCCCCTCAGCCGTCATCCTTGATCTCCTTTGGCGCGGCGCCCGCGGCATCTAGCGTAGAGGGAGCATCGAGCGCCACCAGGATCCGCGTGCCCTCCCCGGGGCTCGACGCGATCACCAGCTCACCCCCCAGTTCCTCTACACGCTCACGCATACTGATCAAGCCGAGCCCACCGCCATCGGTCACCATGCGCGGCACGAACCCCTTACCGTTGTCGGCCACCTCCACCTGCAGGTCCCGATCCGTTAGCTCGATCCGCACCTGCACTGCCGTCGCCGCAGCGTGTTTTAGCGCATTGTTCAGCGCCTCCTGAATCAGATGGTAGAGCTGGTCCTCCAGGCCTGGGGGTAAGCTCACCAGCCCCTTCGTCACGAGATGCGCCTCAATTCCCGCCCGGCGCTCCACCGTCTCCAAACGCTGGTTCAGCGCTCGTACCAGCCCTTCACGCCTCAAGATCAACGGTCGCAGTTCGTACACCATCAGGCGCATCTCCTTGAGCGCCTGATGCCCGATCTCGCCCAGCCGCGTGATTGCATCCTGCACCTGCGGCAGGTCGCCCGCGACAGCCAGACGGCGTGCCGCCTCCGCTAGCAGGGTCAAGCTATACAACGACTGCGTCACGGAGTCATGCAAGTCCCGCGCCACACGGCTGCGCTCCTGCAGGATCGCCGCCCGCTCCGCCGCCAGGCGCAGCCGAGCGTTTTCGATCGCCAGTGCCAACTGAGATCCGAAGGTCATCGCCAGCGCCACCTCACCTTCTGAGAGATCCCGAGGCGCCATATAGTAGAGGCCCAGGCTTCCGTAGTGCGTCTGCTTCACGATCAGCGGCACGCTCAGAAGCGTCCGGTAGTGGGCCACCAGCCCCGCGAACCAGGCACGCGTCGCCGGAGTCAGCTGCGGATCGGAAAGCGCCTGCAACGCCCCAACGGCGGCCGTGTCGAGGCATACGACCGGTCTTTCGTTGAGCACCCACCCATCGAACATCCCGGCCTGCAGACCGCCGTCCGCTGCCAGGGGTAGTCCGGCCACCGGCGCAAACGCCGCTACAAGTCCCGCCTGCGCCTCGATCAGCACCATCCCAGCCTCCCGATCCAGTCTGTAGAGCACACAAGCATCCGACGCCGTAAGCGCCTGGGCTTGGCTGACTAGATAGTCCAGGATGCTCTGCAGCGTCCGATCTGAGTTAAGCACCGTCAGGATATCGCTCAGGCCCTCGGCGACCTGCCGCTGTCCGGCAGAGGGCTCAGATCCACGCCTCGCCTGTGCCGGCGGCAGATCTAGCATGGCCTGCTCACCTGCCACTGAGCATCCACGATCATAGCAGATCGCCTCCGCACAACCCCAGGGGCATCATCGTCTCAGCGTCCGTATCGACGACCAGCGCCTCGAGCCTCCCTGCCGACAGCTCCGTCAGCGCCGCCTGAAAGGCCGCGCTATCCGTAGCGGCCAACCGCACCGCCAGCGTCACGTCCGCGGCGAAAGCCTCATCGAGGAGGTCCCCTTGCCGCGCCTCGATCAGCAGCCGCACCCGCTCGTAGAGGCTGTACGGCACCGCCAGCATCAGCGTCTCCGTCGGCACCTTCTCCGCCAAGGGCAGTACCCGTAACACCTCCCGCACGGCATCACCGTAGGCGCGCACCAGTCCGCCGGTGCCGAGCTTGGTACCGCCGAAGTAGCGAGTCACAACCACCACCACATCGCCAACTCCACTCCCCTGTAGGACGGCCAGCGCCGGTCGACCGGCAGTCCCCGACGGCTCACCGTCATCACTGCAGTGGGCCGTCACACTGCTGCCGTGACCGATGACGAATGCCGGCACGTTGTGTGAGGCATCCAAGAATTCTGCCCCGACGCGGTCGATGAACGACCGCGCCTGTGCCACGCCGAAGGCCGGGGCTGCCGTGGCCACGAACCGCGAGTTCACCACCATGAGCTCGATCCGAGCCTCCCGAGCCGGAATCAACCGTCGCGCCATGGATCCCCCCTCCGACACAATTCAAGATGCAAGATGACAGACCTCAGCTCGCGCCTCCCGGTAGCGCGCCGGATCGGGAAAGGATCGCAGATAGCCGACCAGATCGAACTTCGGGCTGACCACGAGCTCCGCGTCTAGATACCCATCAGTCTCCTGAAAACCGCCCGCCAGCAGCACTCGTTTCCTGAGAGCCTTCTCCGGGATGTCAAAGCGATAACCATCATCCACACCTCGCAAGTTCACCGGGACATACTGCGCTTGCAGATACCGCCGCAGTTGGCGTCCGGCGTCCGGAAAATGAACCAGCGGGAGCCTGAGCCGCACCGTCATCCGCTCGAAGGCCCCAGGCTCAAAGGTATCCAAAAACCTCAGGAACCGCACACCGCCAGGCAGCTCAGTGCCCGGCGCGAATGCACCTTCGACTTCAGGACTGTCCCAGGCCTTGATCCCCACTACCGTCTGGCCATAGAGCCCGGCATAGCGGCCTGCGTGGAGCTTGGTGGTGAACAGGGATTCGCGCACCGACAGGAGGTTCTCCGTGAGTTCGGGATGCGCTGCCAGAAGGCAGCGCATAACTAGCGCGTTGAGCCAAGCCGGTTCTGCCCCCGCTACTGATGGCGGCAGCCAGACCAACGCATAGCTGGGTTGCTGGCGCCACTTCTGGTGCATCGTGGCTTCCAGGTCGCCCAGGTATTCCAGCCCCGGATGCTGCATCGTATGCTGGGTGATGGCGACCCGCTCCTCAACTGTCGTGCAGGCGCCACACCCCAGACAGACACCTGTTTCGCCCACCCCGACCGGCACGCCGATCTCACCGAGGCAGTAGCCGCGATCGTCACCGGCTAGCGCTCGACGATACTCCTTATAAAGAAAGTCCACCGGGATATCCAGCTGGACGAAATCCAGCGCTGCCGGCCAATCGGGTTCTTTGGCCTCCAGAAAAGCCGCCGACCAGTGGCCTTCCCGCGCCATCCACTCCTGCAGCGCCGTCCAGGCGCCAGGACTTAGCGTTTGGTCGTAACAATGCCCCAGCCGGGCCAGCTCGATCAACGGCGCTTGAAGCCATGTGCCCCCCAATGCCAGCACCTGCGACATAGCATAGTCATCCCAGCCAGTCGCCAGCCGGAACTCGAAGCCGTTGGTCTCACACGTCGATTTCGCCGCACCAATGATGGGGCGCCACGCGGCCTCATCCAGGAAAAGGCGATCGTAACTCAGTGGCGTAAAGGGCATCCGGACCAGCAGTCCGAAGCTGAACACAACGCGCAATCCCCGGCGATGAGTTCGCCGCCAGGCTTTGAGTTGTCGCACGAAGCGGCGGAAGGCCGCCAGGTCGACCTCAGTCTCGTAGCCGGTAAGAATGAAAAATAGCTTGATCTCGCGAATCGCCGCCTGCATCAGCCGCACCAGCACCGTCTCGATCTCGGTGTCATCGAGGCTCTTATGCAGAAACGCCCGCATCCGCGCGCTGATACCCTCGATGCCCAGCGTGAAGCTGCGCTTGTCGGCGATAATCTCAGCTTCCAGCAGGCTTGGCACCGTCGCCAGGAGATCCACGCGCTGGCTCTTCAGGTTGACCCGCTCAAACCGCTGGTTCAGCGCCAACAGCAAGGTCAGTATCTGCATATGAGTATTGAAATTGAAGCTGTAGACATCCAGCGCCTCAGCTCCCAGATTCCGTTTTAGTTCATCCGCGGCGTTCAGAATCGCTGCCACCGGAAGCTCCCGATACGGCTTGCGATCGTAGCCTTCGAAGCAGAAGGTGCAGAACGCCGGGCAGCCAAAGCTGATCTGAAGCCGCCCAGTGGTCGCCGTTTCACCGTTGAGCACCGGTGCGTCGACCAACAGGTCCGATCCCTGCGGATCACGGCAGATCGCCTTACTCACCACCTGGTCCGAAGGGCCGTTGGCGATCCACAGGCCGGTAACTCCCGCCGCCGTCGCCAAAAGCCTTTCGCGCTTCGCCAGCTGCGCGTGCTGGTGAAGCTGCGTGATGAGCGCCGTGACCTCCCGCTCCCCCTCCCCGAAGAAGAGTGCATCGACGATGCAATCGCCCTCTGGACCCAACAGCGCCTGCGCCGCCATCGCGTTCGACCCACCGAGGATCAATGGCGGCCACTCACCATCGCGTTCGCTGGCCAACACCGGCACACCGGAGTTCAGCAACAGGTAGGGCAGGTTGAGCAGCTCCAGCGTATAAGCGTTGGAAACCAGCACGACGTCGAAGTCACGTGCATCGCGTAACGATTGGGTGCCAATCAACAGCGGCACCCCGGCATCCAGCCACTGGGCACGGTCATGCGCCGGCGGGAAGAACGCCATATCGATATAGGCATCCACCAGCGCCCGCCGGACGGCCTGGTAGAGAAACAGGTGCGGCGTCGATCGCTCGACGTCTCGAAACGGAGACAGCCGCACGATCAGCACTCGAAGCGACGCCGACGCAAACTGTGGATTGCGGAAGGTTGGGTTGGGCGCCGGCTTGAAAAGCGATGCCTGCTGTAACACCGCCCAGTTGGCGTTGAAGTAGGTCGTATGCCTAGGCATACGATGATTCTACCACAGCAACGACCGCGGTGCGAGACGACGCTGAAGTCAAAGGATAGCGCGAAGTTCAACACAAGCGGAAAGGCGCAAGTAGGTGATGGGTGGCGCAGACTCCCTGCTGCTTGGGGGAAGCCAGCGCAGAAGTTGGGTTTGACGAGTTTCTTTCAGGTCATCAATGAACTCGCCGCCCCTATATACTGATGCTGCCTCAATGCCACCCCAATATGCAGGGGCGATGAGACTGCCCAGAGTTGCTGCGCCACCCCAGATCATGCAATTTGACGAAAAGTCCTTGCGTTTGTAAGCAAAGTCGTGTATACTAAACTAAAATAGATAATGATATTATTTATTGTGGGACTACGCTCGTCAAGCAGCTTGCCAAGGGGGCAAGAATGCGAGAGCACGCAGCGTTGAGAGCAAGCCTAGAGGTGGATCACCTGCAGATGGCATTGCAGATGATTGATCTGCGTCTGCGGCGAGCCGTCCAGCAATGGCAACATGCCGGACAGAATCCTCAGGATGCTTTCCGCGGCCTCTACATCCCCGACACAGAGATCGATGCGCTGCTAACTCGTCCGCTCGCCACCAGTTGGGCCCACGGCGCCGTATTGCCCCTGGAGGTCGAGCGAGCTTTCAGCGTCCAATCTGCGCAAGTCGATGCTGAGGAACGGGCTTTCACCCAGCGCGCCCAGGCCCATGGACAGACACCGCCATTGGAGCATTTGCGCAGCGCCTTCAGCCTAAGCCGCTTCGAGCTGCTGACCCTGCTGCTCTGCATCGCGCCCGCTATCGACCTGCGCTACGAGCGGATCTACGCTTACCTCCAGGATGACGTGACTAAGAGACGCCCGACGGTCAACTTGGCCCTGGATCTGTTTTCCCCGCCCGGAATCAGTCGCCTGGCGCAGCTCGCCCACTTTGAGCCCGCTGCCCCACTCCTCCGCCACAGGCTGATCGAGATGCGCAAGCCTCGAGATGTCGACCAGGCGCCGTTACTGAACCACACGCTCCACATCGATGATGGCCTGCTCGCCTGGCTCCTGGGTGGCTACCGATCGCCCAGCGCGCTAGCGGCTCACCTTACCTTTGTTCCCCAGCCCCGCCCGACCACCAACATCGCAGCCGAGGCACAAGGTTGGGCAGCCACCGTGAGTAGCAGGCCGATCTACCTCTTTCATGACGCTGATGCCGTCCAGCAACGTGATGCTGCAGCCCGACTGGCCTACGCGGCACAACGACCGCTCCTGGCCCTTGATATGGCTGGTCTGCTTGGCGAGGGTCGGATCGACCCAGAGCCCGCGCTACAGCTCGTCCTGAGAGACGCGCAGCTAACCGGCGCCATCCCGATGCTGTTCGGCTGGGATGCGTGCCTGGTGGACGGTGCTCCGCCGCCGGGGCTGTTACGCCGGATCTGTGCCCATCCCGGCACCGTAATCGTCGCCGGCCAGGCCCTGTGGCAGCCTCAGCACCGGACCTACGACCGGCGCATCGTCGCGATTGCGTTTCCGATCCCCGACTATGTCCAACGCGGTGAGCTGTGGCGCCAGCACGTTGGCAGCTCGGCCGACGATCTGGACGAGACCATCGAACTTCTTGCCGGACAGTTTGCGCTCACCAGCGCTCAGATTCGCGACGCTGCGGCCACAGCCAGGGACACGGCGGCCCGTGGCGGCATTCCCCTGGGCAGCGCAGAGCTCTTAGCCGCAGCCCGGGCGCACTCCAACCCCCGCCTCGCGCACCTCGCCCACAAGATCGATCGCCGCTACACTTGGGACGACATCATCTTGCCCGAGGACCAGCTGACGCTCCTGCAGGAGATCATCGACACGGTACGAGGGCGGGCACAGGTATTGGATGCCTGGGGCGTAGGAGATAAGCTAGCCTCCAGCCGCGGCGTCACTGTGCTCTTCGCCGGCCCTCCCGGCACTGGCAAGACGATGGCTGCCGAGATCATCGCAGCTGCACTGGGCCTGGATCTCTACCGGATCGACCTCTCGACGATCGTGAGCAAGTATATTGGGGAAACCGAGAAGAACATCGAGCGCATCTTCCGGGAGGCAGAGCAGAGCAACGCTATCCTCTTCTTTGACGAAGCTGATGCCCTCTTCGGCAAGCGCTCTGAGGTCCGCGATTCCCACGATCGCTACGCAAACGTAGAGATCAGCTACCTCCTCCAGCGTATGGAGGGCTACGATGGGGTGACCGTCCTGGCGACCAACCTGCGCGGCAATCTGGATGACGCCTTCCCCCGCCGCCTCCAGTTTGCCGTCAACTTTCCCTTCCCCGAGGCCGACGACCGGCTGCGGATCTGGCAAACGCTCTTTCCAGCCTCCTTGCCTCGCCACCCCGACATCGACCTACTCTATCTCGCTGAGCGATTTCGCCTGGCCGGCGGTAACATCCGCAACATACTTGTCAGCGCAGCCTACCTAGCCGCAGCCGACGGTGGGCAGGTTACTATGGCCCACCTGCTCCACGGCACGCGGCGGGAGCTGCAGAAGATGGGCCGCTTGGTGCGCGAGGAGGACGTGACCCTCCAGCCATCTGCGCCGAAGGATCCCTTGGTCTAGCCCGGGCTGCACGGAGGGAAAACAGTAATGAGCGACAAGCAGGAGAATCGACGGGACCCTACACAGCGCCGACCACAGCGCCAGTCGGCACCGCAGCCCCAGGCCGAGGAATCCGCGGCTGTAGAACGCCCATCCCCGCTGCAGGACCTTCAGCAGCAGGTCGGCAACGCCCACATCGCGCGGATGATGGCCGCTGCGGATCATCGTCTTGACGACCTGCAGGAAGTGAGTTTAGCCGGTGGCACGCTTAGCAACCAGCTTGCTAGCCGCATCTACCAGCGCCTAGGGCACGGTACGCCATTGGACGGCAGCAACCAGACGCGCTGGGAGCACGCGTTTGGGGCCACGTTGGATGACGTGCGCCTGCATCGAGATACAGCGGCCGACCAGCTGAGTCGCAGCCTCGGTGCCCGCGCCTTTACACTCGGCACCGACATCTTCTTCCGCGGTGATGCCGGCCCTCAAGACTCGGGTCTGCTGGCCCACGAGATAGCCCACGTCGTGCAGCAGCGCTCAATGAAGCGCGGTGGGCCCTTGTCGGTAGGGTCAGCGGAGGACCCTGCGGAGCGCCAAGCTGAAGGAGCCGCCCACCACGCGCTACGCCCCGCGTCCAAGCGCCCTACGTTCAGGCGGGAACCGGCAGGCCTACAGCGCGACTACGACCCTGCCGCAACACTGCGGGAGTTCGCCAGGCTCGGTGAGGAGGATCAGCGCGAGCAGATGGCGGAGCAACCGCCGCCGGCAATGCAGGTCAACAACGTCTCCGACGCTAGCTCAGCCAGACGCAGGTTGTCTGAGATTGAAGGGTATCGTCCACAGATGCTCGAAGGCGGTCGCACCGGAACGATCTCAGGAGGCCAGATCTCGGCCAACGAACAGGCCATCGCCAGGCTGTCCGATTACCTCGTGACCATAGGTGAGCAAGGTCGGACCCTTTCCACCTTCCAGCAACACGTCCATCAGGTTCGGCTGGACTACGGACGCGTTGCCGCGCAAATGCTGCACCTGGAAGTGAGCGGCGTCGTAGACCCCGAACAGACAGCTGCCCACCGTGCTGAGCAGATTGTCGGGGCCGCCACCGGCGCCACCAGCGCCGAGTCATCGGCGGCAGGAATCCAGGGTGACGCCGCGACAATTCGTGGACAGGTACAGCAAGCCCACGACACGTTGATGGCCAAAGGCAACGACTTCAGTCGCGCCCAGCGGGACGCCAACCGCGCCGTGCACGGCCTCAACTCGGCGTTGAGCAATCTAAACGCCGGCATCATCCCTCGGGAGCAGGATCCTGCGCTTGCCGCACAACAGCGCGCGATCAAGGGCAAGGTTTCTCGAATGCAGAGCCGCTTGTCAACCGGGCTGCAGGTACTGTCCGCCTTGGGTGGGGCAGCGGGCATGGGGACCGCGGCCACCGCCGCCGCGACGGACGCCTTTGGTCAGACCGTGACCGGCCTAGGTCAGCAGGCTTTGAGCGGCCTCAGCCCCGACGCCATTGCCACGGCGATTAGCGAGGAATGGTATCGTGAGGAGACCAACGCGATCCAGACCCAGATTGACCAGGCCAACGCCCAGTCTCGCGAGGCTGCCATCACTGTGAATGTGTCGCAGGTGCGCGAGGCTCAGACAGCGCTGTTCAGTGCACTGCAGACACTGGAGGAGAAACTCGCCGAATACCAGCAGGCCCGTGACACACTGCGCCTCGCCTTAGAGAACCTGGGCGCTGCAGCCGACCGCCCGGGCGGCGGGCAAGGCTATACGATCATCGCCCGCCTGCTGGGGGATGTCAATGTCCTCGCGGTGCAGATCAACACGACCATTGGATTGGGACAGACAGAGGAACACGCAGCTGCTCAGGCGACCGAGGCCCGGGAGGCCGTCGAGGGCCGCCGCAATGAGGAGACCGGCTTGCGGGAGGGTGCGCTTATCTACTACAGGCCCTATCAATCGCTCGGCCGCGCCAGCACCTTCTCAAGCATCAGCGTTGTCTATCGCGCCTCTCCACAACGAATCTACTTCATCCCGCCGTCGCGACTGGGCAGCGCCTATGGAGGCGCGGGCGCTGTTAACCCTGTAGTGCGACAGACCATCGAGGAGCTGCAGGAAATGCGCGATATCGTGCAGGGGATGCGCGGCGTGCTCTCCAGCTCCTTGGGCCTGGCGATGCAACGGTTCTAGAACCCGACCACAACGATGCAGTAGACACTCCAGCGTTCGAGAAGGAAAACGATGATCGCCGACTTAGACGAGACCATCCGCCAGCTGCTGATCGAGGAACTGCCAGTCAAGAACGGAGAGATTGAGATCAGCTTCGAGCAACCGAAGCGCGAATGGAGTTCGCGCCTCTCAAAGCCGGCGGTCAACCTCTTCCTCTATGACATCCGCGAAAACAACGTACTTCGGAGCCATCAGTGGGAGCGGTTCAGCGGCGGCAACAGCGAGGGCCGGGCTCAGCTCAAGCGCACGTCGCTACGCGCTGACTGCTCCTACCTGCTCACGACGTGGGCTGCCGATCCCGAGGATGAGCACCGGTTACTAACGCGCTGCCTTCTAGCCCTCTATCGCTTCCCGGTGCTGCCGGAGCCGCGGCTCGTGGGCAGCCTCCAACATCCTCCCTACGACATCCAGGCCCGTGTGGCCCAGCACGACGTGCTCACCGACCCGTCCGATCTTTGGAGTGTGCTCGATAACGAGCTTCGACCGAGCCTCTCCTATATCATCACCCTGGCGCTCGATCCTTGGCAGCCGGTCACCACGCCCATCGTGCACACCCGGATCCTGCGCTTTGGCCAGGCGGAGGGCCTGCCTGACGAGCCGTACCTGGCACCCAACAGTGCCCAGGTCGATCTGGTGGTCATCGGGGGCAGCGTGCGCGATGGCGAGACCGGTGCACCACAGGGCGGCGTGGCGGTGGCGCTCAAAGACACCGGCTACGTCGCCACCACCGACACGGAGGGGCATTTCATATTAGGTAGCGTGGCGCCCGGTGGCTACACGCTCATCGTTTGGCCCCTTGATAAAAAACCTCTGCAGAAAAAGGTTCAAGTCCCGGCAGACTCGGGAGACTATGATATCGAGGTGTGAGCAAGGAGGGAAGCGTGACAAGATCACATACTTCGGAGCCAGCCCATTGATGTTCACTAGAAAGGAGTGAGAGAGCTATGCCTGAATACAAGTCTCCCGGCGTCTACATCGAGGAGGTTGATCGGGGCACCAAGCCTATCGAGGCAGCCGGTACCTCTATGACGGCCTTTGTCGGCATCACCGCCGAGGCCAGTATGAAGCAAATCGATCCGCAGACGGGGGCGCGGGTGCCCGTACAGTCGGTGCTCAATACCCCCACGCTGATCACCAGTTGGACTCAGTTCGTGAACACCTTCGGCGACTTCACCCCGGGCGCCTTCCTGCCCGATGCCGTCTATGGGTATTTCGCCAACGGTGGCGGGGCCTGCTACGTTATCAGCCTCCGCGCCCTCCGCGAGGGCGGCGAGGAAGCCAAGGCAGCCTCGGCTACCATCCCTGCAAAGGGGCGTGGCAACAGCTTCAAGGTCACCGCCAGAATCCCAGGGCCTTCTGATCTGAATGTAACTGTCAAAGGTGGCGAGGAGGACACCTTCTCCATCACCATCGGTGGCGAGACCAAGGCCGGCTTAACGATGAAGAAAGGCGAGGAGAACTTCGTCGGCGACGCCGAGTTCGCTGCCGCCGAGATCTCCGACGTCGGCACGGCATCGGCAGTGCCGGCGGACGGGTCCTACCCTCTTAAGGGGGGTGGCATACCGCCGCTTACCGCTGAGGACTTCATCGGCAGCGACGCGGAGCGCACCGGCATCGGTGGACTGCAGGCAGTTGATGAAGTACGCCTCCTCGTCGCGCCGGACGTTATGGCCGGCTACGACGGATCCGATGCCGCTAAGGAGCGCATTAAGATGATCCAGGAGGCTATGATCGCCCACTGCGAGGGCCTCAAGTACCGCTTCGCGGTTCTCGACGCGCCGCCCGGGCTCAATGCTCAGCAGGCTCAGGAGTGGCGCCAGCACCTGAACTTCGACACCTCATATGCCGCCCTCTACTACCCCTGGATCCGGGTCGCCGACCTAAGCGGTGGCGGCAGCACCAGCAAACTGATCCCGCCCAGCGGTCATATGGCCGGCGTCTACAACCGCACCGATACTGAGCGCGGCGTACACAAGGCCCCGGCCAACGAGATCGTGCGGGGTGCCATCGACCTGGAGTTACGGCTCAGCAAACAGGAGCAGGACACCCTCAATCCGATCGGCGTTAACTGCATTCGCACCTTTCCGGGTCGTGGCATTCGTGTTTGGGGGGGGCGCACGCTGAGCAGCGACGGTGCCTGGCGCTACATCAACGTTCGGCGCCTCTTCATCATGGCCGAGGCGTCGCTGGACACAGGCCTGCAGTGGGTGGTCTTCGAACCAAATGATCGCATGCTGTGGGCCCGGGTGCGCCGCGACGTCACGTCGTTCCTGCGGACCGTCTGGTTGGGCGGTGCGCTGTTCGGAAGCACGCCCGAAGAGGCCTTCTATGTGAAATGTGATGACGAACTGAATCCACCGGAGATTCGCGACCTCGGCCAACTGATCATCGAGGTCGGAATGGCCCCGGTCAAGCCAGCGGAGTTCGTTATCTTCCGGATCAGCCAATGGGCCGGCCCCAGCGCCGAAGCTTAGAGCTGCCGGATAGCTGAACAGCATGAAAGGAGAACACAATGGCTGACCGTGAAGATCCTCTTGTAGGATTTCATTTCGCCGTGGAGATCCAGGGCGTCGTCACCGGATTCTTCACCGAATGCTCCGGGCTGGGCTCCGAGCATGAGGTGATCGAGCACAAGGTCGTGACCGAGACAGGCCAGGAGGTTGTGATGAAGATCCCCGGCCGGCTCAACTGGGAGAACATCACTCTGAAGCGCGGGATCACCAGCAGCCTGGACATCTGGGATTGGCGCAAGATGGTAGAGGATGGCAACGTGGAGGAGGCCCGCCACGATGGCTCAATCACGATGTTCGACCAGGAGCTCAATCCTGTGGCGCGCTGGGAGTTCAAGAACGCCTGGCCGCTCAAGGTCACTGGACCGCAGCCCCAAGCCGATAGCAACGAGATCGGTGTGGAGGAGCTGGAGATCGCCCACGAGTACATCAGCCGGGTGGATATCTGATCCTGATCTAGGGAGCGACGCCAGATGGGCAACCGGTGCGGCGACGCCGGTCGATCGCCCAACCCCGTTTCGACCGTGGCGTCGGGGCGTTAGGCCAGGGGCGGAAAAACAGTACCGCCCCTGGCAGTAACCGGCCTAGCTGGATCAAAGGCTGCGCAGGAAAGCATAGGAGAGCAAACACTATGAGCTCACAGACTGAGTATGCCTTCAGCCTGCCCTACGGATACGTGGACGCCGAAGGCGAGACGCATCGCGAGGGCCGGATGCGCATGGCGACCGCCCTTGACGAGATCGAATCGGTAGCACACCCGCGGGTGCGGGAGAACGAGGCCTATCTGCCCATCGTGCTGCTCAGTCGGGTGATCACGCACCTCGGGACGCTGCCCGGCCTCAACCTGCAGGTCGCCGAGGACCTCTCCGCCGTAGATCTGGCTTATCTGGAGGACTTCTACTTGCGGCTCAACAGCTTCGACGGCCTGACACTGCAGGCCAGATGCCCGCAGTGCGGGACGAAGCTGCATTTTACAGTCCCACCGCTGCAGGAACCCGAGTAGCCTTGGCCAGTTCAGGCTGACTTACGATGGAGGTGCCGATGTTAAATCCAGAGCTGCCACTACGACGTCCAGAGTCAGAGGCTGAACCCTCGGGACCACACCAGGACGAGCTAACCGACGCTCTGGTCCAGAAAGTCGCCGACCGGGTCTATGCCATGCTGGTCCAAGAGGTGAGAATCGGGCAAGAGCGCCAGCGGCCCGCTTCAGGCACCGGCGGCCGTGGCGGAGGCCGATAGTGTCCGACGAATCGGTGCGCGATACTGCCAATGCCGCATTTCGATTTCTGGTCGCGGTGGATGGCGAGAGCCAGGCAGCCTTCACCGAATGCACGCTGCCGACCATCGAATGGGAGGTGGAAGAGGTCCGCGAGGGTGGGCTCAATGCCTTTACCCACCAGCTTCCGGCGCAGCGGAAAGCCGCCACACTCAGCCTGAAGAACGGCGTGGGGCGAACCGCGCTCCTGGACTGGTACCTAGAGTCCATTGGTGGTGCCCCCTCCAGGAAAACCATCACCATCCCCCTGCTTAACGTCGAGCGGCAGCCGGTGATGAGCTGGCACATCACCGGCGCATTCCCAGCACGCTGGGAGGGACCACAGCTGCAGTCTGATGCCAATACGGTTGCCATCCAGACCCTGGAGCTGGCATGCGGCGAGGTGACGGCGTCCTACGAATAGCCGGAAACGCGAAATAGGAGAAGGGAGAAGCCGAATGCTGGCAGAGAGAAACCGCTTGATTCGCAGGGTGACGCGCCACCGAGAGTTGGCAGTTCTCTTCCGGCCGAAACCAGCAGCATGGACGCCGTCCACCGCAGCTTTTGGGGCTGCACAGGCCAAACCACGGACCGTGGATCTGCCAGCATCGCCCGCGGTGGACGGCGACACTAACCTGACCGCTCGCGCCGAACCATTACTGCCAACCGCACACACCTCAACACCGTCGGCCCCGCCCGCCACTATACCTGCGGTTCCCCTCGTACGGCATCCGAGGTCCATGTCTACCGATGTCGCAGACCGGTCTGCCGACCAGACTGCGGGTAGTGCCGCCGGCGTACCTATAAGCAGCACCGTTAACGCACCCGAGGATAACCTAACGGACATTGCCGCAGGCAGTGTCGCCGACACGACGACCGACTCAACCATCACCGACTCGGTCTGGCACCGGCTCACAACAATCTTCCGCCGCCACCAGGAACGGGCTACCGACGCGCCAGCAGACATTGCCGCACCGGCAGATGCTACTAAGCCAATGTCGCAACCGGCCCTGGCGTCAGCGCCCTCAGCGTCGCTGCCATCCCGTATGGCCCGCCCCGAGGGGCGGCACCGCCAGTCTGGGGCACCACCGGAATCACCGGGCTTGAGCGCCGCGTCGACGCCCGCACCCGCGACAGCGACCCCTCGCGGCGCCCTCACCTCGGCACCTGACGCCTCTCCAGGCGTCTCGAGTGCGGCTGATATGGCACCCACCGCACCACTAGGCGCCCCGCTGACGCAGGAGGAGTCTGCCGTACCTCCATCGTCCGCTACGAGGTCTGTAGGGCCTGTGCAGCGGGCTGCGGACGCGTCCCGGCCACCGGCAGTTGCCGACCCTACTAGGGTTCCTACGGGGCCGGATCAGCCTCCACCGACTACCACTGCGGCGTCATCAGCGACCGCCGCGTCGTCCGGACCAAGCAAACCGATCTTACCTGCTCACCCCTTCGATGGGGCTGGAGCCCCATCGAAGCAGACCGCCGCAACGGAGGCAGGCGCTGAGGCCCGTGGGATGCCCGAGTCTACTGGCGACCAGGGACCTCGGATCGTCCAGTTTCACCGGGAGTCGACACCGCCAGACTGGCCGCCTCTTCCCGCCGATGATGCCAGCGACGCTACCGTGTCGGCGCCGCCGCTGCAGGAGGTCTGGCAAGTGGAGCGGCGTGGCGGCCTGAGGGTTCGTGCAGAGTCCGATGGAGACGCTCCGCCCCCCACCGTGCGCCGTCCCCGAGATAACACCGCTTCGGTATCAGCCGAGCCGTCGATGGTGGCCCAGGTCCTGGATGGGGTCGAGGCCGGGCGCCCGACCCGGTCGTCCATCGAGAACCTGCCGCCACGGCGTCCTCGACCTGCCCATCCGCCAGTCCAACGCAGTCCCGTAGCACCCAGCCCCACCGAGGGTATGCCCGGCCCTCCGTCAGCAGCCCTCATCGCGGCTGAGGTGGCACCGCCTACCTCGGTGGAGACTGCGATCGGCCCGCTGCCGGCAGATCTGTGGGAGCTGATAGGCGAGCCGCTTCCGCCAGCATCGGAAGCGGTCCCAGGGCAGTCGGCACCGGCCCCGAAGGGAGAGACAGTATCAACCAGACCCAGCGTACCGACCAGGAGGCCTTCAGAGCGCCCGGAAAGCTCCATCTTGCAGCGGTCACCGGCGCGAGATGCCTACATCCGCCCGCCGCGTCATCGGAGCGCAGCTGTGTCTGACACAGCGTCAGACGGGGCGCCGGATGCGCCGCCGGACGGAGCATCTGAAAATCCGCCGGATGAAGCGACCGAGGCCAACACCGATCTAGATCTGGAGGAGCTGGCGCGACGTGTCTACGTGGAGATCAGGCGCCGCCTGGTCGTTGAGGTGGAGCGCGCCCGCACCCGGTGAGGTTGCGCGGAGAAAGGAGCTCTGGATGCCTAACACACGCAGCAGCCTACAGGCTGCTAGAATCTACGAGGTCACCGAGTCGGGAGAGGAGAAACCGGGCGGTGTCGCCGTGGATTGTATGTTCAACCCTTACGAGTACACCGTCTCCAAGACCAACAGCTACAAGGAGGAGAAGCAGAATCGCTCCGACGTCCCTGGCTTCGAGTTTGAGAAGGCTGGCCCACAGACGCTGAAACTGAGCCTCGTCTTTGACACTTACGAGAGCGATGAGGACGTCAGTCTAAGGACCAACGCCCTCTGGAAGTTGATGGCGTCCAAGACCCGCCGCGAAGGCAACCGCAACCGCAAGGTCCCCCCGCCGGAGGTCGCCTTCGAGTGGGGCGTCTTCCGCTTTGTGGCAGTCATCACCAATATGACCCAGAAGTTCACCCTCTTCAAGACAGACGGGACCCCGGTGCGGGCCAGCGTGGAGGTCACCTTTACCCAGCACAAGGATCTCAACGACTACCCGAGCCAGAACCCCACATCCGGAGGCGGTGACATCGAACGCGTCTGGCGAGTCGTCGCCGGCGATCGCATTGACACTATCGCCTACGCCGTCTATGGTGATGCCACCCGCTGGCGGACGATTGCGGAGTACAATCAGCTTAGCAACCCGCTGAGCTTGCGGGCTGGACAGCAGTTAATTATTCCGACGGAGTGACCTGAAGATGCCTGAACCCTTCGCTCTTGCCAGCCAAATCACAGTCAAGATCAACGATAATGAGGTTCCGCCTGATGTGATGGGCAACGTGCTCTCCGTCGAGGTCGATCAACACGCCCACCTGCCCGATATGCTGGTGATCCGCCTCCAGGATCCTGAACTTCACCTCCTCGATGAGGGACCCTTCGACCTGACCAAGGAGGTCGAGATAAGCGCCGAGACGGAGGAGGGCACGCGCATCACCCTGATGAAGGGCGAGATCACGGCATTAGAGCCAGAGTTTCAGGACGGTATGCTGGCCCGGCTGGTGGTGAGAGGCTATGACCGCTCGCACCGACTCTATCGCGAGATGAAGAGCCAGGCCCATCTCAACAAGAAGGATAGCGACCTGGCCCAGGAGATCGCGCAGAGCGCCGGACTGCAGACCGAGGTGAGCGCCACCACGACCGTCTACGACCACATCTTCCAGGACAATCAGTCCGACCTGGACTTCCTCCAGGAGCGTGCGCGGCGAATCGGCTATGAGTGCTTCGTACACGAAGGCAAGCTGGTCTTCCGCCAGCCCACCGCCCAAGGGACTGGCGTGACCCTGACCTGGGGCGAGGACCTACTCTCCTTCTATCCGCGGATGAACCTAGCCGAGCAGGTCGATGAAGTCATTGTTAGGGGCTGGTCCGTGGAGCAGAAGGCGCCCATCGTCGGGCGCGCGCAGCAGGGCTCGCTCTATCCCGCCATCCAAGAGTCGCGGGATGGTGCGACCTGGGCCCAGGCTTTTGGACGCGGACGCCGTGCTATTCTCGATGAAAACCCGTCCGACCAAGCGGAGGCCGATGCCCTGGCGGAGGCGCGTCTGCGCGAACTCAGCGGCGCCTTTGTGCAAGCCGAGGGGACCGCTCTGCGACGACCAGACATCCGCGCCGGGGCCACGGTCACCCTGGAAGCGTTGGGCTATCGCTTCAGTGGCACTTATCGTGTGACCGGAGCTCACCACAGCTACACGGCTGAGGGACTGCGAACCACCTTCCGGGTGCACGGTCTGCGCACCGGCCACCTGATCGACGATCTGGGCCTGCAGGAGCGACCCCGATATCCTGGGGCCGTCGTCGCCGTAGTCACCAACACCGATGATCCTCAGAACTGCGGACGTGTGAAGGTGCAGTTCCCGTGGATGTCTGAGGATGCAGAGAGCAATTGGGCCCGGGTGATCAGCGCCGGCGCCGGGCCCGAAGCCGGCCTCTTCTTTATCCCCGATGTGGGCGACGAGGTCATTGTGGTGTTCGAACACGGCGATTTCCAGCGTCCTTATATTCTGGGCGGTGTCTGGAATGGCGCGGACCACCTGCCGCCCGAGGCACCCAACGGCGGCGCTGAGCGCCCGCTCGTCCGCAGTTGGCGATCCCGCACTGGCCACCGCATCACCGTCTACGACACTGCGGAGAACAAGGTAGAGATCATCACCAACGGCGGTCAGCAGATTGTCTTGAATGACGCCGATCGCGAGATCACCGTGACGACCAGCGGAGGGCTGGTCATTTGCCTTGCGGACGGCGACGGCAAGATAACCGTGGAGGGCAACGAGATCGAGCTCAAGGCCAATGGCAGTCTGAAGATCCAGTCGGGCGCGAATATGGATCTGCAAGCCGGCGGACAGGTGAGTATTAAGGGTGCGATGATCAACCTTAACTGACGCCGTCCGCTTTCCTTAGCATGGACCGTATAGGAAAGGGAACTGGAGAGTTATAATGGGACAGCCGGCAGCCAAACAGGGCGACCAGATCACAGCGGTCGATATGCATATCGTGATAGTGCCCTCACCCGGGGGGCCTGTACCTACCCCCCTACCGCATCCGTTTTCGGGCATCCTCGACGGCAACCTGAGCTCCAGCGTCACAATCGGAGGACTTCCGGCGGCGACGCTGGGAAGTACCGCCACGAACACGCCGCCTCACCTCCCTACCCCTCCCGGCACGGCGTTCCAGGTGCCGCCCACCAACCGCGGCACCGTTATGCAGGGCAGCAGCACCGTGACGATCAATGGAAAGCCGGCGGCGCGGGCTGGAGATCAGGCACAGACGTGCGCCGATCCTGTCCCTAATATGGCAGCTCACATCGTCGCCACCGGCACCGTGATGATCGGAGGCTAGATATGGCTGAGGAGATTGTCGGTCGGGGCTGGGGGTTTCCCCCCCACATCGGTCCTCAGGGGGGGATCGCCCTGACCCATGAACACAACGAGATCGACCAGGCGATTCACATCATCCTCTCCACATCACCGGGCGAGCGGGTGATGCGCCCGAGTTTCGGGTGTCGGCTTCACGATCTGGTCTTTGCCCCCAACAATAGCCACACAGCCGCCCGGGCCCGCCGTTACGTCGAGGAGGCCCTAGGTATGTGGGAGCCGCGTATCAGCCTACTGCAGGTGGAGGTGCATCAGGATAGCGACCAGGCGAACCGCTTGATCGTCGAGATCCAGTATGAGATCAAGGCGACCCACGACCGCCGCAGCCTAGTCTATCCCTTCTATCTAATTCCCGAGGAATAGCGTCGCCAACGGAGGCAACAATGACATTACCGCGACCCAAACTAGACGACAGGCAGTTCCAGGATCTCGTTGACGAGGCCAAGAAACGCATTCCTCACTACTGCAAAGAGTGGACCGATCATAACGTCAGTGACCCCGGCGTGACCCTGATCGAGTTGTTCGCGTGGATGACCGACATCCTTCTGTATCGCCTCAACCAGGTACCCGATCTCCACTACATCCAGTTTATGAACATGCTTGGGCTAAAGCTCCGCGAACCCGTGCCGGCCTCTGGCCCCGTCACTTTCTGGCTCTCACAGCCCCAGGCGCGTGCGGTGGTGATACCGGCAGGAACCGAGGTAGCCAGCACCCAGACGGAGCGCGAGGCCTCCATCGTCTTCACCACGGATCAAGACCTTAAAGTGCTATCTCCCAAGCTCAGGGCCGTCTTCTCCCGTACACGTCCGCGCGGCGCGGGTGAGATCGCCTACCAGGATCAGAATCTGCGGCGCCTGGAAGCTGGGTTTGGTGGATTCGAGATCTTCTCCACGGCCCCGCAGATCAATGATGCCCTCTACTTCGGCTTTGAGAATGACCTTAGCCATCATATCTTGGGGTTCGAGATGGACTTCGATCCGGCAGGAGGTGCCGGGGTGGACCCCACACTGCCGCCTTATATATGGGAGGCCTCCACCGCTGATCCGGACACCCACTGGCAGCGCTGTGAGGTGGAGCTGGATACCACCCGCAGCATGAACACCGCTGGGCGTATCCAGATCCACCTACCCAGGATGGGCAGCTACAACTTCCAGAAGGGCAACCTCTACTGGGTCAGGGTGCGGATTAAGGAGATCTCGCCGCGTGAGCGGCAGGAGGGGATGCGACCTTTTGAGAAGACCCCGATGCTCCGCAAAGCCAAGGTGACGACTTGGGGAGGTACCGTCTCGGCGACACACGCCCAGCTTGTGCGGGATGAGTTTCTAGGTCAAAGCGACGGCACCCCGGGTCAGCGCTATCAGCTCCAGTTCAGACCCTTGCTCCAACGGGAGGAGGGCGAGACGCTGGTCGTGCACGTCGAGGATCGCACCCCACAGCAGTGGATCGAGGTGCCCGACTTTGCGGATTCCGACGCCGAGGCGCCCCACTATACACTTGACAGCGTCACCGGCGAGCTCAGGCTCGGCCCCGCAGTGCGACAGCCCGATGGAACCATCAAACTCTATGGTGCCGTGCCTCCACGCGCCGCTAACCTCGTGTTTCGACGCTATCGCTACGGCGGCGGAGAGGACGGCAACATCCAAGCTGGCGTGTTGAACACGCTTAAGACGGCAATCCCCTTCGTAGCACGGGTCAGCAACCGCCAGCCAACCTGGGGTGGCTTGGACGCCGAGTCCCTGGAATCGGCGATGATGCGGGCACCAGCGCTGCTGCGCTCCCGCGAGAGAGCCGTGACCGAGTCCGATTTCGAGTTCCTGGCTTTACAAGCTCTGCCGGCTGCGATTGGTCGGGTCAAGTGCCTGCAGCCCAAACCTTCCGAGGCCGGTCGCGTGAAGCCTGGCCACGTCTACGTTCTGGTAATCCCTCGGCTGGCGCAGCCGGAGGCCTTTCTCGAGCCTGAGCAGTTGCAGCTGGAGCCCGATGATGTAACGGCCCTCGCCACTTACCTGGACAAACGGCGCCTGCTCACCGCCCGGCTGGACATCCGTCCGCCGGCTTACTACTGGGTGTCGTGTAGGGTACAGTTACGTGCGACGCCTGGGGCACCGCAGGCCGAGGTCGAAGCTGAGGCGCTGCGACGTCTCTACCGGTTCTTGAATCCCCTCACCGGCGGTCCTGATGGCAAGGGCTGGCCTTTCGGAAGAGACCTCTTCGTCTCCGACGTCTATCAATGCCTCCAGGGCATGCCTAACGTTCAGTTCATTCGGGGCGTTCGGATGTACACCGCACAGCCTGGCGGTGCGGATCAGGGAGGTGAGGTTGAGTCCATTGAAGTCATCGCCCACGGAGTCATCGCTTCCGGGATCCACGAGATCGCCTTTGTCTGACAGAAAGCGGGGCAAATAATACCGTGGCACAGATACTGATCTTCCAGCTTGAGATCGAAGATCCCTCCGGCGATCGTCGGCAGTTCACCTTGGAGGAGAGCACCGCCCTGGGTCGACAGGTCGGCAATGACCTGGTGCTCGACGATCAGCGCATCTCTCGACGTCACGCCCTGATCATCTGTTCCTCCGAGGCTTGCGCCCTCATCGACTTGGACAGCTCCAACGGCACCTATGTCAACGGTGAGAGACTGCCCCCCAACGTGCGGACTCCGCTCGAATCCGGCGCCCAGATTGACATTGGATCCTACCGCTTGACGCTACAGGCTATTCCGGTGGACAAGCCCACGCCCCATACAGATGATGAAAGCGTCGGCCCTGAGCCTCCGCCCGCATCCCGAGCCTCTGTGGCCCCGGAGGAGCCCGCTCCCAGCGAAGGCCCCGCAGTCGGGGGCGTCCCCGCAGTTGATGATGCGCCTCCGCCTACTGGAGAGCCGCCCGACTCACTCCCCCGGGCGAGTGACGGTGATCTGCCTCCCTTAGGTCTCGAACGTCGAAGCCGCCACCTGCTGCAGCACCTTCCGGGCATCTACCATACCGAGTTTATGAGCCGCTTTCTGGGCCTCTTCGAGGCCATCTTGGTCCCCATTGAGTGGAACGTCGACAACTTTGATCTCTATCTCAGCCCCAGCACTGCGCCCGAGGGTTTTCTCCCCTGGCTTGCGGGTTGGTTCGACCTCATCTTTGATCCTTCCTGGACAATATCACAGCAACGTGAGCTACTCCAAGACGCCCACAAGATCTACGCTCGGCGCGGTACCCGCTGGGCGCTCAGTCGCGTCCTGGAGATCTACACAGGTCAGCTGCCCGACATCGTCGACACCGATTCATCGCTGGCCCCCTTTACCTTTAAGGTGATCCTGTCTCGTCCCATCGACCAAGCCCAACGTGAGCTGATCGAGCGTCTCATCGACACCCACAAGCCGGCACATACGCTCTACTCTCTCGAGGTTAAGCGCTCGTAATTTCACGTAATTATACTATAATAATGTTGTTTATTCGCCGCCAACCATCCGCTGGGTGTCCGCACCGATTCTAGGGTGCACACACAGGTCCATAGGCGTTGTGGGAAGCTGCTGTGAAGGAGAGGGTTCGATGGAGAGACTAGTAGGCCAAGTGCTTGGACGGTACACCTTGATCCAGCTCCTGGGTGAAGGGGGAATGGGCGCGGTTTTCAAGGCCAGCGATGTGACCCTACAGCGCGACGTCGCCATCAAGATAATGCACCCGCATCTGGCGAAACAGGCCGATTTTCGTGAGCGCTTCCTTCAGGAGGCCCGCACAGCAGCGCGCCTCGACCACCCGGGCGTCGTCCAGGTCTTCGACTTTGGATCGGAGCGAACGTCTCAAGGTCAGGATCTGCTCTACATCGTGATGAAGTTCATCCAGGGCGCCAACCTGCGCCAGATGCTGGAAGAGCTCAAGGCCCAGGGTCAATGGATTCCCCTCGATGAGGCCGTTCAGATCATCCGCCAGATCGCTACAGCGATGCACTACACGCATCGGCAGGGTGTCCTCCACCGTGATCTGAAGCCCAGCAATGTAATGATCGAGCCCGAGCCCTCGGACGGCCTACCCTACCGCGCTGTGCTGACGGATCTGGGTCTTGCACGTCTGATGGAAGGTCAGCGCATCACCCGCGCCGGCACCTCGATGGGCACCCCGACCTACATGTCGCCGGAGCAGGCGCTGGGGGAGGAGACCGATGCACGCAGCGACGTCTACGCCCTCGGCGTGATGCTCTACGAGCTGGTCGTCGGTCACCCACCCTTTCCCATCCGCACCATCAGTGAGGCGATCCGCTATCACACCAAGGAGATGCCCAGGCCCCCCACGGAGCTCCGTCCGGATCTGCCGAAATCGCTGGAACGCATCATACTTAAGGCAATGGCCAAAGACCCTGCAACTCGTTGGGACAATGCTGGGGAGCTCGCTACCAAGCTCTCTGCCATTGCCCAGGAGGTCACCGCCGTTGGCGCCACGCCGACGGCGGTGGAGGACAGCGTTAGTCTGATGACCCAGTATCAAAAAAGCCTGCTCGAACCCAGGGGCGCCTCGCTCCTAAGGGAATTTGATACACCGACCGGCGGCGGTGCCATCATTCAGGCACGCCTACCGGATGGATCGGAGTTGGAGATCCCGGTCTCAAGTCGTACCATCACCGTCGGCCGGACTGAGGAAAACGACCTGGTGCTCGACACCGCCAATGTGTCCCGTCGCCACGCCCGAATCGAGATAGCCGACGACGTCTTTCGGGTTTCTGACCTTAACAGCACCAATGGCACCTACCTAGGCAACGCGCGCCTTCTGCCGGGCGTGCCGGAGACATGGACACCAGATAGGTCCTTACGCATCGGCGACGTATGGTTGCGCCTCGTAGTCAAACCTAGAGAGGCACCCACTTCAAAGCTGGGGGGCGTCACCGCGGTTGGCGTTGCCGCGGAGAGGCCGGCCGGTCGCAGCCTGATCCGTTCCAGTACTGGTGAGGGCCGCATCGGCCTCGTGCTGAAGGAGCCCCACCTTTCCACCACGCCCGGCGAGCGCCGGGTGACCACGCTCGTGCTGCTCAACCAGGGCTCCATCGTCGATCACTTTCGGGTCGAGGTCGGAGGCGTTCCCGCAGAGTGGGTAACGCTGCCCCCTGTCGTTCAGCTGATGCCCGGACAGCAACAGGAGGTTGTGCTGACCCTACAGCCACCTCGTAGCTCGGAAAGCAAGGCCGGCCGCTACACCATCGCGATCAGGGTCCTAAGCCGCGATAACCCGGCCCAGTCCGTTGAGGCAACCGCCTCTCTAACCCTGGCGCCCTTCAGCCAATTCCAGAGTTCGCTTCATCCTCAGCAGGTTCGTGCCGGCAAAGCGACTCGCGTGACAATCCAGAATCAGGGGAACTATCCTGAGACCTTCACCCTCGTCGGCGCTGATCGCGCCAACGCGCTGAACTTCGAGCCGAACAGAGAACAGATCCAAGTCGGCCAGGGGGAGACGGCCTCAGCCGACATCCGCGCCGCCCCGCTCAAACGCCCCCTGATTGGAGGACAGAAGCTGCATCCGTTTACCATCCAGGTTGCAGCCTCTCAGGGGGCATCGAAACAACACGCGGGCGAGCTGGTCAGCAAGGGCCTCATCCCCTCCTGGGTGCCGCCACTGGTGATGGGGCTCTTCTTGATTACCTGTGTGGCCCTGGCGCTGCTCCTGACGCGCTCGCCGGTAATCGAGTTAGCCGAGGTCATCCCCCCAAACCCCGAGGCTGGACAGCCGGTAACCATCCGCTGGCGGGTGAGCAACACCCGGCGGATCGAGCTACGGCCCTTTGGCGTCGAGGTAGCGCCCGAGGTGGGAGAGTACACTTTCGAGACAGGCTTTGGGGAGACCGCCAGTGTCAACCTGGTCGCCGCCAACCTGTTCCGCACTACCCGCGAGGCCCTCACCATTCCGGTGAATGTGGTGGTGACAGATCCTGTGATCAATGAATGGTCTGTCTTTCCCACCGAGATCACCCAGGGTCAGGAGGTGATCATTCGCTGGAGCGTAAGTAACGCCGACAGTGTGCGTGTGCAGCCCTTCGGCACCGTCGACAACAGCGGCGAGCGTCGCGACACACCTCAGCAGACCGAAACATACACTCTGATTGTCACCAACCAGGGGCGCTCGGTTGAGCAATCGGAGCGCGTTGTGGTGACGCAGCCGGCTGCGGATGCGCCGCAGATCACAACCTTCTCAGGCAACCCCACCACCGTGGTCGCAGAACAGGATACTACCGTCCAGATTGCCTGGGCAACAGAACAGGCCGACACAGTGACGATCGAACCCGGTCTCGGACCGGTTGGACTGTCCGGGAGTCGTGATGTCCCAGCGCCCGGCAGTGATACTATCTACACCCTCGTTGCCCGGGGCCCCGGCGGCGAGACACAGGCCCAGGTGCAGATCTACGTTCAGGTCCAGCGCTGTCTGGTCGCCGTCGCCGGGCTGAAGCTGCGGGAGGGTCCGGGCACCGCGTACGAGCCTCCCTTAGCTAGCTTGCCCGCCGGGGCCCAACTCACCCCGCTGGCCTACAGCAATATTGGCTATCCTGATGGTCAATGGGTCCGCGTGCGGGTCGTGGATGGCGGACAGGAGGGCTGGGTGGCGCGTAGCTTTCTGACCGACTGCAACGTCGACGTAACCGGCCTGGGTGACGCGCCCTTCCCCCCCACCCCGATGCCCATCTTCGAGGTAACCGCGGTTCAGGCAACCGCCAACCCAGTCTCCTACGGCGGGAGCTGCCCAGCGGTCTTCGACTTCAGTGGTCAGATCACCGCCAACGGCGCAGGCACCGTCACCTACCGTTGGCTGCGCAGTGACGGCGCTACCGCTCCGGAGCAGACTCTGGACTTCGACAGTGCCGGGACCAAGACCGTCGACACGAGCTGGAGCCTGAGCGCTGAGGGGAACCACTGGCAGCGCCTCCAGATCCTGAGCCCCAACAACATCACCTCAAACCAGGCCGAATTTGCCCTGGAGTGTATGACCGAGATCGCCTATGTCCATCGTGGCGATATGGCAGCCGCCAACAGCTACAAAGCACTGCTGGAGGACAATGGCTATACCGTGGATCTGATCGCGATGGGAGCGATAATGACGACGGACTTCTCAGACTACAGCCTGATCCTCATCGGCCCTGACACCGGCGGCGGCAGCACCTGGGGCGATGCAGCCGGCAACCAAGCTAACCGCATTGAGACGTCTGACAAGCCGGTCCTCGGATTGGGACAGGGCGGATACGCCTTCTTTGGCCGGCTGGGCTTCCCCATCGGCTACGGAAAGGGATGGAGCAGCTCCGGCCGCGAGGTCTACGCCGTGAGCCCTGACCACAGGATCTGGAAGGAGCCTAACGAGATAGCTTTGCCTGCCAATCGTATCGTCGCGCTCTACAGCGCCAACAGCCCCTTTGTGGCAATTCACTACCCCTCGTCTATCAGCGGTATTCGGGCCATTGGCCGGCAGCGCGACGCAACGGTGCACTATCAGCTGATCAGCAAGGATGCAAAGTACTTGCTCTGGGGTTTCAGCAACCCGCCCTCGATGATGACCGATGTCGGACGGCGGGTCTTCGTGAACGCCGTCGACAGCACTATGCCTCGCTTTATTCTGATCAATCCACCTATCTTCCAGCCTTAACGGGATCTGATATAATGCGCGCTAGTCGTATGTGAGCCACAGCTTGGCGTTTCTATGGCTCCACGGTGCCGAGGAGCTGAACGATGAGCGCGATACTGGTGCATATGGACCGTGTTGGATACCATCACGGAGCGGAGTTGATCCTGCAGGATATCTGTTGGGAGATCCAGCACGGTCAGAAGATCGGCCTGGTGGGCGCCAATGGTGCGGGCAAGTCCACCCTGCTGCGGCTAATCTGCGGTGAGTTGCTGCCCGGCCGCGGCACGCTCATCCGACACCGGACCAAGATTGGATACCTGCCACAGGACCCCGACTTCGACGCGAGCACAACCGTCTGGGAGGTGGTGGTCGACGCCAACACAGAACTGGGTAGCCTCGAACAGCGTATGCGGGACCTGGAGGTACAGATGGGCAATCCCACTATCTATCAGGTCCCTGCCGACTTTGAGCGAGTCCTGGCGGCTCACACCCGCGCCCAGGAGCGGTTCGAGGAACTTGAGGGCTACCGTTACGAGAGCCGCTGTCGCCAGGCGCTCCAGACGGCAGGTTTTGAGGATAGGATTTTCGATCAGCCGACCGACACCCTCTCTGGCGGGCAGAAGAAGATGCTGGGACTGGCCCGCTTGTTGGCGCTCGAGTGCGATCTTCTTTTACTGGACGAACCGGACAATCACCTGGATCTTGAGGGCAAAGCACGCCTGGAGCGCTTCATCCTGGATTTCCCCGGCGCCATCGTCATCGTCTCCCACGATCGCTACCTTCTGGATGAGACGGTCAACCTCATCGTCGAGGTTGAGGACCACCAACTTGGCGTCTACATCGGAAATTACGCCGCGTACGCCACGGAGAAGCAACTACGGCTGCTGCGGCAGCAGCAACGCTACGCTGCCCAACAGAAGGAGATCGCGCGGATCGAGGCTGCAATCGCCCGTTTCGAGCTCTGGGCCAGCATTGTCGTCAACGAGCGTCATATCCGGCAGGCCCGTTCGCGCCAGAAGATGCTGGAGAAGATGGACCGGATCGAGAAACCGGTGTTGGAACGCGAAAGGATGGGCCTCGAGCTCAACGGTTGGCGCGGCTCGCAGAAAGTCCTCGACATAGAGAGCTTGGACAAGGCATTCGCTGAAGGACCGGTGCTCCGGGGGCTCGATTTGCTGGTCTGGCACGGCGAGCGCGTCGGCCTGGTCGGAGCCAACGGCACAGGCAAGAGCGTGCTTCTGCGCTGCATTCTCGGGCAAGAGCCTCCAACCTCCGGAAATATCAAAATCGGCCCTAGCGTGCAGATCGGTTACTACGCCCAGGAGCACGAGACGCTGGATCCCGGCCGGACGCTGATTGAGGAGCTCTGGGAAGCCAGGTCGATGTCAGAACACGCTGCCGTGAACTTCCTGCGACGCTTTCTCTTCCCCTATCGCCGCGCCCGCGATACGGTCGCTACGCTATCCGGAGGCGAGCGCAGTCGCCTGCAACTGGCTAAACTGATGCTCGCGGGGGCCAACTTCCTGCTGCTCGACGAGCCCACCAACAACCTCGATCTCCCGTCGTGTGAGGTACTCGAACAGGCCCTGGACGAGTTCGAGGGGACCTTGCTCGTCATCTCCCATGATCGCTACTTCCTGAATCGGGTGGTCACCCG
>PWVB01000055.1 GCA_003562365.1 Anaerolineae bacterium | reverse complement strand
CTTTTCCCATCTGGCCGCTTGCCAAACACTCAGGGTTAGGGCAAAATGTGGCTTGAGAATCCATAGGTTCACGCTACGTATTGGTTGATGGCCAAATCGGATTGTGCTCATGGATCCTTTCTTGTCAAATTGCCTGCTAACCACGGTCTAGTGTAGTCCTACCATCTGTGTTGGAGATGCCTAAATTCCTCCAACTACCTATTTGGCTCCCCTGTAAAAAGGTAGGCGCGTTAGCGGCACGCCCCACATATTGTGTTTTATAAAACAAAAAACGGCATATGTAGTGGGCAAAGCTGAGATTCTTCGTACTTCTCGACCTTTTTTCAGTAGAGCCCTATTTCAACTGCGGAAAGTGGGAACCGATGAAAACGCTGGCTCCCGCCCACGCCGCTGCGAATCCGGTCCAACGTCTCAAACACCATCACCGGGCGCTCATACGTTGCGGCAAGATCACCTATCGGGCGACTGATCTGGTGGTTGATGTCCCGCATCCAACGCCGCTCCTGGTCGCGCATCGCCTTGACTCTGTCCAAACGCTTGTGCTTCTGGTAGCGCCGGCGCAAATCCGAGACGTGCTCCCGGCGATGACGAACCGCTGTACCAGCGAAGCACTCAACGGGGACTGGAGTACTCACCGTTGCCCAGCGCACGAGTCCCAGATCAACGCCGCTGAACGTGGGGTCACCATCACAGACGGGCGGCGCGTCATCGTCAATGCGCAAGGGCAACCTCACATACCCATCACCGTTTCGCTCAAACGGCTGGGCGTCACCGTAGACAGACTGCATGCGGTCTCGCCATTTGGCCGGGACACACAGCGGCAACCAAACATCATCGCCCCGGGTTCCGGTAGCGCAGCGCAGAATCCAACGCCCGCTGTTTTCAACCACAGCGTAAACGTTCACGCCGAGACCAAGGCCCTGAGATCCAGCCACTTTAGGGAAGGAGGTCCGCTTTTGGCGCTTGGACTTACGCAGTCCATAGTACGACCGGGCCAGCGGCACCGCGGCGTTGACGGCCATCCGGGCGTAGTCAGACGGCAAGCCGAAGGAGGCGCGCATCGGAGGGTAGCAACGTTGGTGGAGCTTACCACGGTTGCTGGTGCGCAGCTCATCAGCGCCATCAAGACCATACTGAACCACGGCGGAGAACGCTTGCACCAGCGCCTCAAGCCAGAAGCGCTTGTGACGCGTAGGTTGCGCGAGCTTTATCACGACGGATTATGTGCATCGCACAATCAAAGTACAGAACGCGTGTTCAAGGTTGTCAACTGTAGAAAGGAGTCGGGCGCAGTCCTCTCCCCGCTAAAGCGGGGGAGCTTCCTGCGCCATCTACTGTGATCAGTAGAAATCGTAATCCCAGTTCCGGCCGGTTAGATCATTCCAGGCAAAGTCAGGTCTGACAACAGCGTCGCCGTACTCAGCGACTGGCAGGCCAATGGCCCGATACAGCGACATCATACCGCGACGATTCCCCATTAGCAGCGCACCCGCTAGGTTGCCGTCGACAACGCGCAGTTTGCGGTAGACGCCATCATCCTCCATCAAGTAGGTCACGCCACCACCCCCGTTGGGATCGCCAATGTAGGCATAACGGACGTCATAGAGAATCGAAGCGTTCAGAAAAGGATACTCGGTCAAGGTTGCCTCGATCCCAGCCATGCTGCACCCCGCAACCTTGCCCTGCCGGGCACAGTCCAACCAGATCCGCGTCGGCCGCCAGCGATCCTCACTTCGAACGCGGGTCTCGGTGCAGTCCCCGGCAGCATAGACATCGGGCAGATTGGTGGCGCCGTGCGCATCGATGCGAATGGCTTTTCCGATCTCCAAGCCAGGTACCTCTGGGTACCGAGCCTTCACTCCCACCGACTGCACGAACAGATCAAAGTCCAACGCCTCTCCACTCTGCAGATGGGCGGTCTGTGCCACGATCCGCTCGACCGTATCACCCAGAAAGAGCATCAGGCCGTCGCTGCGAATACGCTGCTCCAGCCACCGTCCGGCAGGTTCATCCAGCAGTGGTGGGCCGACGAAGTCCAGGAGTTGAACGATGGCGATCTGCCGCATCGCGAGCCTCGCCAGGGCGCCGGCTAATTCCAGGCCGAGAACACCACCTCCGAGGATCAGCACCCGAGTCTCTGAGGCTATTCCCACCTTGATCTGCCGGGCATCGTCCCAGGTTCGGTAGACCAGTGTCTCCTCAAGACCCTCGATGGGGACCACGTTAGGGCTAGCACCAGTCGCGATGAGCAACCGGTCGTAGCCGAGTGGGTCTTCGTTGTCCAGAATGACCTGCTTTGCCTCGGTGTCGACGCTAAGCACGGTATCCACCACGCTTTCGATGCCCAGCGCCGCATAGAAGGCCGGGGTACGGGCCAGGACCATCTCACCGGTGTTGTCCTCGGCGATCCACTCAGAGAGCGAAGCTCGGTAATAGTAGGGGATGCCCTCATCTCCGATCATTGTGATCGGTCCAGATGGATCGTGACGGTGGATCTCCTGGGCAGCGGAGACGCCCGCCACGCCATTGCCGATAATCAGATATCGTGTCGCCGCCATCATTCACCGCCTCGGGTTGCCTGCTCGGCCGCCACCATCAGCTCCCACAGTGGCACATCCGCCTGCTTGAAGGATAGCGCGAAGGCCTCCCAGCAGGTCACGCACTCACAAGCCATCGCCTCAGCGCCCTTCTCGGCTACAACAGCGAGTTTCTCAAGATGCAACTCGTGGTTCAGCTCGTGATTGGCATGGATGTTATAGTAGCCGCAGCAGACGCACTCGTCGGGCGATGGCGCGATCTCGATAACATCGGAGATTCGTGTGAGCAGTTGGCGCGCCGGGTCCGGCTTGCCCAGTTTCTTGGTAATGTGACACGAGTCGTGGATCGCAATAGGCGTGTCCAGTTTATGCCAGGCAAGCTTGTCGGCGTGCTGTAACAGCCATTCGGACGTCGTCAGCGGCGTCCAGGAGGCCCCGGTCTTCTTCTTCAGCCGCACGAGTCCAGCGTAACACTCAGCACAGCCAGTGACGATGACCTCTGGCGCCACCCGGTTGATCAACGTTTCAAGATGGATGAGCATCTGCTGCCCATAGCCCATCTTGCCAGTGAGGTATTGCGGCCAACCACAGCACGACCGCAGGCCAGCGAGGACCTCGTAATCCAAACCCAACCGGTCAGCGAGGGTGAGGGTCGCTGCAGGGGCTTTAGAAGACGAGAAGATATAGCATCCGAAGTAGAAAAGCAGATCCTTCTCAGCCAGGTCGGCCTTATCGACGTGTTTGCCCAAAGGCCCAGCCTGCAAGCGCCCGTATACATTGGAGAGCGAAATTAGCAGCTGCTGATCACGGCGGCCCTTGAGATAATAGTACAGCTGCCACTGCATAGGAATCTTGGGCAGCATCGCCTTCAGCATCAGCATCATATGGTCCCGATGGACGCCGGCGGGACAGGCCAACGTGCAGTCACCGCATTGCACACATTCAGTGACAAACGTCTGTACCCGCTCGGTCCATTCACCCGAAGCCAAGACCGAATCCAGCTCGTTTTGGTTGACACCCAGGCGGTTCACCGGACAGGCCCGCATACAGTCATTGACGCCAATGCAGTTATCCAGCCCGAACTCCGTTACTCGCTTGAGGCTCGCCTCAAACTCACTTCCATCCCATTCCATCGTGCCTCCTATAGTTGGTAATGAACAGCAGCGCCAGGAACGACGACGAACACCAAGCCATCCACCAGCGATTCCCTGAGGTTATTCGTCGATCCGCTTCACCTTCGCTCCTGTGATCGATCCACCCAACGAGAGTGCTGTAGTCTCCGTCGACGGACACGCCTTCTCCAAAGCCCGGCGCCAGGCCTCATAATCAGCGCGGATATCTATATCGGCGAGTTTCGACAGCTGCGTAAGCAACACACGGTGATCGCGGGCCAATGCCTCAGTCTGCGCCAGGACATTGGCAGTGCTCCACGCGATGCCGTCGAATAGCGGCGCTCCCGGGGCGCGCATGCCGATCAAATAGTACCCACCATCCACCGTAGGCCCGATGACACCGGGAATCGCTTCGTGAAATCGGCAGTCCTCCAGAGCCCCAAAGGCCTCCGCCAGCAGAGCGGCGTTGAGGCCCGGCACATCGCTTCCTGCCAGTACGACGCTGTCCGCACCCTTCTCAAAGGCCTCGGTAAATGATGTCGCCATCCGGGCCCCCAGCCCCCCTGCTACCTGAGGTCGCACCATCAGCTCTGGAAAGGCGGCTGAAAACACCGCTCGATCCGCTGGCGCCGCTACGGCCAGCTCCAGGATAGTGTCGCGGAAACTGGCATCAATGACATCCAGCAACAATGAATAGAGCAGACGGGCGTAGATGCCAGCGGCCTGCTCGTGGCCGATCTCGGCGCCCAAGCGGGTCTTAGCGTAGTGCGCTATAGGTCGTTTCGCGTAAATGATAAGATGGCGTTTCACAAACCTCACACTCCAACATATCTAATCGGGATCAGCTGGTCAGATAAGCATCGAACATAGTCCGCAGAAAGATCAGGTCCAGATAGGAGGTTACCTTTCTAAACGTGTCAGCGTTCTTCACAGCGTGGTCGCCAGTCTGATAAGTGATCCAGGCCATCGCCGACCAGGAGATACCACGCAGATAGTTGAAGGGATCACGCAGCCGAACCCGTTCGACAATGGTGTCCCGCAGATGGGGATCAGCCATCGTCGCCTGATAGACATCAATGAAGTGTGTCTTGTCCTCGGACGTCATCCGATAGTCAGTCTTCCAGAGCGTAGTCATCGGCGCACAGAAGTGGGAGAGATCTTGCGATGGATCCCCGTGCAGCGGCTTCTCCCAGTCCACCAGATAGAGCTTGCCCGTCTTCCGGTTAGCGATGAAGTTTCCCGAATTGACCTCGGTGTTGATGATGCAGGGCCAGGGATCGGCGAGGAAGTATGCCTCGCGGTGCCGCGCTTCAGCAGCCCACGCCAGTACGTCGGTCAGATAGTCGCGCAGGTTGGGATCCGCCAGACCCGAGTTCAAGTAAACCGGCAGCAACCGCGAGCACTCCTCGTAAGTCATTGTCAGCGGTCGTGTCTCACGAATGAGTGGGTTGCCGCCACCGATGGGGACGCTGTGGATGCAGGCAAAGAGCCGAGCCGCATCCTCTATGTCACTACGATAGTCCAGCGCTCCCCCGGAAAGGTATTCCATCGCGAGCACCCCATAGGGTAAGACTGCTCGACTATCGTCAACCGTGTAGGGGCGGGGGGTAACACCAGTTCTTTCCAGAAGGCGCAGCGCATTGTACTCGTAGACGATCTGATCATCGCGCTGAATCTGGGATCCTATGTTTACCCGCAGCACCCAACGCCGTCGGCCCTGACGAATGACGTAATTGAGGTTGTACTCACCCTGTGCCAACGGCTGCACATCGAAGGGTGCACAGAAATCCCATTCGGAGATACCCGGCAGGGGCGTGCTGCGCAAATACATCTGGACAGCGGGTAACAGCTTCAGTAGGTCCATCGAACCGTCGCCTCAGAGGCAAGCTGACCAACGCGTTGTTCTGAACGCATAAAGGCTCCCAAATACTATCGCAGCTGTTCGGGTTCGATTCCCAGAGGCGCAGTCCGCGCAAGGCGCAGCCAGTAACGACTTCCAAAAGTGGGGACAGAGCAAACCCCCAGGCGAGTGTAAACCTCTGGCGGGATGCCGATGTCCGCCAGGAAGATCGCACCATCTGTGTCGCGCAATCCCATCTTAGGCAATGCCAACGTCACGATGTGCTCAGCACGGATCATCACGCCCGGAACCTCGCCGGTCGTTGCGTCGAGGCCTGATGGCACATCCAACGCTAGTACCCGACGCGCACGGTCGTTGCACAGCGCGATCAACTCCGCTGTGCGGCCACGGGGCGTGCCACGCAGACTATAGCCGATCAACGCGTCAATGACCAGGTCGGCGCGCTCAAGCAAAGCCACCACCCGATCTGACATCAGCGGCTCGAGACCTGCCGCCTGAAGGATGCGCCACTGTGCTCCAGCAGCGCCCTTCAGCGCCGCTAAGTCGCGATCGAACACGACCTCGGTGCGCACTCCGCGATTGTGCAGGTGACGCGCACAGCATACCCCACCACCGCCATTCCCGCCTCCGCCCGCCAGGATGACGACCTCGCCCCGTACGGTGCCGAGCATGTTCAGTGCGATCTCCGCCAGGTTACGCCCTGCATTCTCCATCATCTGCAGGATATCCAGTCCAAAGTCATTCATTGCGATGCGATCAACCATCATCATCTGCTCGGCGCTGATGGCGGAAACGCGGCTACCCTGCTCAGTCCAATACGGCAAGGCGCCTCTATTCGACGGTCGTTTCCCTTCCACGCTTATCTCAGATCCCCAGCTGCGGAGCTAGCATGCCTATCTCGCCGCCGCCGTAGGTAGCTGGCGACCAGAGGTGCCGCGACCATCACCGCCACGTTCAACCCGATCGCTGCCGCAAACTGCCACGATCTAGGATCAGTGATGGCATCGCCCAAGAGCACTAGCGCCGTGCTACCAGGAATGATGCCGACGGCGGTGGCGACAACGTAACTGGGAATGGGTATCTTGGTCAGGCCCGCCACGTAGTTCTGGACCTCCCAGGGCAGAACGGGGATCAGCCGCATCATTAAGACGAAGACAAAGCCACCTTGACCTTCAGAGTGCCGGTAGATCTCCTTCAGTCTGCCACCTTTGAGCTTGGAGGCCACCCAATCACGCCCCAGCTGGCGTGCCATCAGGAAGGGTATCGTTGAAGAAAGGGTTGCCACCCCGATGACCAACACAGCGCCCCACAGTGGGCCAAACAGCAGGCCTCCCAGCGGCGAGAGAATCAGCGTGCCAAAGGGAATGGGAGCACTCACGATATAGAGCACGACATAGACCAGAGGCGCCCACACGCCGAAGCCGCCGATAAACGTTTGCACATTTTCGCCGCTGAGGCGATCGAAGATCGAGAAATAGTACCAGATCGTGGCGATCAGGAGGCCCAATATGAGGATCACCGGCAGGATCTGCCAAGCCTTACGTCGTTGCGGTTCTGTCGTCATCGTCGCTCCTTCTACAATCGTGATCTGCTCGCATCAACGCCGCCTCAGCGATACGCTCACGGCTGGAACGGTAGCTGAGGGCAATCTCCTCAGGGGTGGCGCCAAGGAGAAGATACCGTGTCAGATTCCAGGCAACCTCCAAGAGATAGCGGGTCGGGCCGCGCTCAAGCATGCGGCGGCTGGAGGTGACCACCCGCGAGGTAACCACCTTGAGCCGACCACGCTGGTGGAGGCGCCGCGCCATCTCGACGTCCTCCATCAAAGGGATTTCAGGAAACCCACCAATCTGCTCGTAGGTCGCGCGGGTCATAAATTGGGCCCGATCACCCTGGAGAATCAACCAAACTGCCGGAACCCGGATGTGATTTATGAACCACAGCAGCCAGCCACGTTGCGGCTTGTATAGAGCTTGAAACCCACCACCGCTTACGCCAGGCTCCGCCAGCGCCGCGATGATCGCATCGCGCCAGCCCGAGGGGAGCCGAGTGTCAGCGTGGCAGAAGACTAAGATATCACCCAAGGCCTCAGCAGCGCCCTGGTTCATCTGCGCCGCGCGACCTCGTGAACCACGCACCCAGCGGACATCGGTGGGTAGCATGTCCAAAGTCCCATCGAAACTGCCCCCATCTGCAACCACCACCTCGACCTCCCGCGGACCGTATCCCGCACGAGCAGCTTGGATGCTCGCCTCAATCATCTGGGCTTCATTTAGGGTCGGTATCACCACCGAAATCAACATCGATCAGAACACCATAGCCCTGAACCAAGGCGCCGCCGGTTATCAAAGACGCTGCACATTGCACTGTTCGTCCGTGGACAGCCCAATGTGGTTGCTAGGATTGCAGCATCCACCCCCATATCGTCGATGTTGACGACGAACACGTCATACGTAGCGTCCTGTCCGTGAACAACGGTCATTTCCGACATCGGCTGTGCTTCTGGACTCATCTCCACAAGCCAGTGCTCGCTCGCACGTTGGCCTGCCCGCCCCACACTAAGGATAAAATCCTCAGCCTATTCGCTACTTCCACTTGTTTTCGGGAACTATGCATGATTCAGCTCGTTAGGTTGCCCAATCTGGTCAACATCAACTCTGACAAAGCCGAATGAATGTGCATGGCCCACCGGAGCTTGCTGGGTGTGCTACGAGCAATCATCACGTTGATGACCTCCTGGATCAGAATAGCCGCGTGTGGCCCAATGATGTGGAATCCCAGTATCTCCTCGCTGTCGGCGTCAACAACTGCCTTGGTTAAGCCCGTTTGCTCGACCAAAGCTATTCCGTAGCTTACGCCGTCGTATCCGGTTGTTCCTGCCAAAGTCTCGTGTGATTCCTTGGCCTCGGCCTCCCCGAGCCCCACCGATGCAATTTGCGGGTGGCTGAAGACTGCACGAGGCACAACTCCATAATGCATTGCAGTCGGGTGCCTGTGCTGACTGCAATGCTAGCCAATCACTGCTTCAGGGTTAGAGGAGTGCTTAAACATATTTTTGCCAATCACATCTCCCAGGGCCCAAACCCCCTGGACAATGGTCGACAGATAGGGATCTGTGATGATGTAACCTCGCGCGTCGGTCTCGATCCCAGCGTTCGCCACCTACAGCAGATTTGCATTCGATGTGTGTCCAGTAGCCACTAAGATTCGCGGCCCCAATGCCTGTGACTGCTCGCCCGTCTACGATCTTTGCCCACCACGATATAGCCTGTGCCGCTCGTACACACCGCAATCGCTTCAGAATCTGTCGCCACACGCATCCGGTCGCAGATCCTGCGCAGCAAGGGCTGCGAGATCTCGGGCTCCTCTGCGGGGACCAGGCGTTCGTTACGCTGCAAGATCGTCACACCCGTGCCCACGGCAGAGAAGATGCGGCACCATGATCGTGGTCTGCTGACATACAGGAACAGAGACGATATACTAGCGGTCTCAGCGCCGGCACGGTGTCTAACCCGCCAGAACCAGACAGACCACCTATTGTCCAGCGTGCGTCTGCACCAGCGTGATCAGCTCCTTTGGATTGTCTGAGCCAATGGAACCGCAGCAGGGCAGACACGTGACACTGTGTTGATGCTCTCACTCTCTCATTTCGTGTTCCTTTCCTGAGCATCACGGCGATCACGTCCCCAGCCGACCCAATAACATCGGTCAGGGGCGCCCCGACTACACATCATTAGATGCAGAAAGACACCGAGATCTTACTCGCCGTCGCGCCACCCCAATGGCCGACCTGGTATCGAACGCTCGGCGGTGTGCAGCGGGACCTGGAAACCGAGTTGAAAAGGGCGCCCAATCGCAGACAGACCCTTGAAAGCGCTGTGTTTAATCCGTGGACGCACCTGCTACCCACGAAGGGGCAGGATGCGGTGCCGGCTTGCGTCCATAGAGGAGATCGTCGAGAAGTAAGACGGCACGCCGTGCAAAGCCTGAATGGCTGATTATCCAGCGCACCAGGTTGTGACCAACGTTATCGGGATGGGCGTAAGGACACACACTTATGCATCGCCCACAATCGGTGCTGATGACGTTCCAGTAGTGAAAACAGCGTACACTGTCGATCTGCCAGCGTAGCGCACCAGCGACCTCCCGCCGGTCTCCAAAGGGGATGGCACGACTGGGACAGTTCTCGGCACACTTCTTGCAGATCCGACAGAAATCGAGCATGTCAGGACGCGGCTGGCGACCATCCACCACCAACGGCAGATCAGTAGTGACGACACCAAGGCGGACCCGCGGCCCCAACACCGATGTCATCAGGATGCCCATGCGGCCAATCTCTCCTAATCCGGCATCGCGAGCCACCAGCGGCGCAATCACACGATAGTTGCCGTCGATGTGGGCGCGCGCCTGATAACCCAACGCGCGGATGAAGGCGGCAAGTTGTACGGCAATGTTCGCCGTCACGGCGTATTCCTTGGCGGTTTCCAATACTGTCGGTGCGTTCGGAGCCGCACTGACCAATGCGTGGGCCATCTCAACCGTGAAGGCGAGAGCATAGCGGTGCTCAACCGGCAAGGCCGTGCCGCATTCACCGCTGCCACGCCCGATGTGCGAATAGACGTGATAGGGCTGCAACTCCGCGACGCCCATCTTGCGCGCCCCATAGTAACGAGCTAGGCCCCTGAGATAGGTCGTTGAGGCCTGTGGTGGCAATGCTACCGCGGCCGCCGCCACAGAACCATCGACCCAGTCTCGCAGCGCCCCGGCTACCATAAAGCTCGCCTCAGCAGCCGCGAAGTGCAGCGGATGCGCTTTCAGCGCGGTGGGCGAGAGCAGGCCTGGTAACGCGCGAATGCGCTCATCCACGGCCAGGTGGTCAGGGTGCAGCTCATAGTACGATTTGTATGCTTGGCTGTCCGGCTTGAGCCGCGCCCGAGCGAACATAGTCTCCCGCTCATCCACCCGCGTCTGTGGAGTCTCGTCACTGCGCTCGATTCGTCCCATAGGAAGCAACAGAAGCAGGCCGCCCAGAACGGCCCCTATGGCCAGAAGGCTGGCGAGCACCGACTGCACTGCAACGGGCAGATTTATGATCACAGCGACCAACGGCGCGCCCAGGACGATCACCGCCAGGGTAGCTCGGGTCGCACGCGCCTCTCCTTCGCGCCAGCTCTGCAGCGCAAAGGCAGCAAGACCCAGCAATGCCGCTCCCCCCCCACCACCCCAATAACACTTTGATCCAATTGTTGGCCATGACTTGGTCCTCCAGCGTGCGTAATGCAGATCTCCATCGCAGCGTAGCCCTCAAAGCCCCATGATCCTAGCACAGGAGATCTGATACGCCATATTGAGGTAACAAGCTGCCTGTACCTTATTTCGCTCCGTGTAAGCAGTCGAGGGGAAGTCGCAAATGGAGACCACGCGACCCTGAGCGGGCGTTCCGGCAGCATCTGCGGACGGCTGACCAGGGCGCCGCCGGGTACTGGGGACGGCTCTGCCCGGTCACTTTCGAGCACCACGGTCGGACGGTCACCCACCAGGG
>PWVB01000406.1 GCA_003562365.1 Anaerolineae bacterium | reverse complement strand
CCCGCCGCTGCAGGCGGTCTCAGGGCGCTCTCCCTAGGCTATCGCGGCGTCACCAAGTCGCCCGGCAGGCGGTAGGCCTCACGGCCGCAGGTTAAGGCTGCCGCCCCGGTATGGCCTTCGCGTTGCTGTGCGGCGACCACCGGGCCGATAAACCACGTGCGTTCCTCGAACGCCATCTCCCGATCAACCTGGCACTCAATCTGTGCGCCGCATTCGCCAATGCCGGCGGCAGGAAGCTTCAGCGCTGGACAACGCGTCAGCCCGGCCGCTGCGAACTTGTCCACCTCGCGACCTGAGACGGAGCCGCAGAGCCTGACGGCGTTCAGAAGGCTCGCATCCGGGACGTTGATCACGAAGGCCCGCTCCGTCTTCAGCAGCCCGTGCGTATAGCGGGTTTGGGCCACTCCGATCCCCAGCCGCAGAGGAGCGAAGGTGAAATAGGCTACCTGGTTTATGGTGATGATGTTCGAGCCGGTGGTCACCAGCACGACCGGATAGGGCGGCAGCAGCCTCAAGACCTTGGCGGCGTCCAGCGACACACGATGCAGGTCTTTCATCCAGACACCTCCTTCAGCGTGTCGCTGGCGGCAGGCTCGGACGTCAGGAGTTGGTTCATCAGCGGTCGGCGCAGAGGCGCCGGCACGACCTGCTCAACGCTGAAGGTGTCACAGGCGTTGAACGCGGCGAAAGCCCACAGCTTCTCTGCCAGCCGAGGGAGGATCGCGTCGTAGTCGGTGAAATCCGGCTCAAAGGTTAGCTGGCGGACGATCAGGGTGCGGCGCTTTCGATCGGCCTTGGTGTCGATCCTGGCGATGAAGCGTTGGCCCCATAGGATCGGCAGCGCGAAGTAACCGTATTGGCGCTTTTCCTGCGGTAGATAGCACTCTAAGCGGTAGTCAAAGCCTTCAAAGAGCCGTTCCATCCACTGGCGGCGGATGATCAAGTTGTCGAAGGGCGACAGGATATGTAGCTGTGACGGCGGAGGCGTCGTCGACTGGCTGATCATGTCGAAGGTGGTGCGTAACGCGTACCACGGGGTGTCCGCTTGCGCTTCTACCTCTAGGGGCACGATCCATCGCTCGTCGACGGCCCGTTGCAGCGCATCCTCCGAAGGCTGTTCGCTTCCCCACCAGCGGATTTCGGCTGCCGGAAGCGCACCCAGACTCCCCAGCGCCCGCCGGATGATGAAGGCCTCCGTCTCTCCTGTGTCAGGGAGGGGCTGATCCGCGCCGTCGGGGATGATCCGCTCGCGCAGATCGTAGATACGCTGAAAGCTGCGGCGCTCACTGACGAGCAGCACCCCCAGGTTAAAGAAGACCTCCAGCGCTCGCTTCGCCGGCTTCCAACCGCTCCACCAGGAGCCGCCCTCAAAACCCTCTGGCGCTTTGAAGTCTGCCGTCCCCAACGCGCCCTCCGCTTGGATGCGGCTCAGCACGTGCTCCATTATGTCCTGATGCTCGGCGATCCAGATCTCTCGCCCGGGTGACAGGGCGTGCTCGCCCATTCGCGGTGCGTAGAATCGGAAGTCGCTGGTTGGGATGTAGGACGCTGCGTGGGTCCACCACTCGAAGACCCGCCGATCCTGTGCCTGCAGCGTATGGAGCAGCCTGGGTTGGTAACCGGGCCAGCGGGTCCACAGCACGTGGTGGTGTGCCCTCTGGATAACGTGGATGCTGTCGATCTGTACGTAGCCGAGACGTTGGATGACCTGGGCCACGCCTTCCTTGCCGGAGGGTAGCTGCCAGGTGCCGTCCAGGCCCTGGCAATGCAGTGCCATTCGTCGGGCTGCTGTCAGCGAGATCTTCATCGGGGTCTCTCCCATTATGCCAGGCGTCCAAAGCGTTCGAGCGCCCTGAGCTTTCGCAACGTGATAATCCCTGACCACTCTTGCTTTGCCTGTGCCCACGCCTCTGGGTGCAGCTCGCCCCATGACCAGGTGGGCCCCCATGCCCCGTCGGGCCCTTGCCTATCGACCTCAAAGTCGAGGTTAGCTGCCACCGGCGCCGCCAGCAGCTCGGCAAACGGGGCATCGGGATGTTCCACCACCTCCAAAGGAGTCAGGACATAGCTGTCCCACTTGGCGGAATCTTTGACCACCAGAGCATCGACGAGCGGTGTCAAGGCCTCAACTAGCTGAGCGCGAGTCTCCGCTGGAAGACTCTCTGTCTCGACCAGGCGGATGTAGCAGAGCAGGTCGAACATCCCTACTTGATCTGCGTGGACATCGAGATAGGCGATCACGGCAGCGGTAAGCTGCTCGGTCAGGTCGACAGGGACGAGGTCGGCGTAATCGTGCAGGTAGCCCACGATCTCGGCCCGCGGGTTCACCAGAAATCCGCCCCACCGTTCGGCAAGGTCCTCGCTGTACACCCACCAAGGGGCGTGGGGTGCATCATCAATATTGGAGGGGATGATTGGCCAGACCCTCTGTGCGCTGTCGTAGGTCGCCAGCAGATAGCCAAGCGCGCCCTTGACCAGCGGATGGTCGCCGCTGACGCGGAACTCGCGCAGTGTCTGCAGCCCCACCGTTGTGGCGATCACCGACGAACCCTCAAGGCGCAGGTCCGGCTCCAGCGCATACCCAAAACCGCCGTCGGGATTCTGAAAGGCGGCCAGCGCCTCAATGACCGGTCCAGCGTCTCCATCTCCGAAGTAGAAAGCATACTTGGCCTGCTCGAGCGCCCGTCCCTGATCGAAGATGAAGGCCTGTGCTGCGGCCTGTGCCTCGCGACTCAGTCGTCTTCCCGCGTTGTTCATCGATTTCCTGGTTTACCAAACTGTGCCAACTTGACACGGTTTGGAAGGCTGCCTTTCTGCAGCCATATTTTCACGTTTCGACGCAGATTGCTCCGAAGAGTCTGATATCTGCTCCCCGTGCGTTT
>PWVB01000537.1 GCA_003562365.1 Anaerolineae bacterium | reverse complement strand
CTTCTTCAAGCTCTCGGCTGACCCCCGCGTGACCCGCGTCGGTCGGCCGCTGCGTCGCTGGTCGATCGACGAGCTGCCCCAGTTGATCAACGTCCTGCGCGGCGACATGTCGATGGTCGGGCCGCGCCCGCCGCTCGCCAACGAGGTCGCCGAGTACGACGACTGGCACCTGCGCCGGCTGCGCATCCGGCCCGGCATCACCGGTGTCTGGCAGGTGTCCGGCCGCTCGGAGATCGGCTTCGACGAGGCCGTACGCATGGACCTCTTCTACATCGAGAACTGGTCCCTCGGCTACGACCTCTACCTGCTGTGGCGCACCGTCGGCGCCGTCCTCAGTCGCCGCGGGGCATGGTGAGCTGACAGTCCGCCCAGGCTGGTTCGCCGGCCGCCGTCGCGGGCGAGGCAGGGGTGGCCGCCACCACCTCGACGTCGAGGTTGTGTTGCTCGAGCCAGGCGGCGAGGTCTGGCCAGGCGGCGTCGACCGCGGCGCAGCCGCCCTGCTGGTGGTGGGCCGCGAGGGCCGTGGACGTGGCCTGGGCGACGCGTTGACCGATGCCCCAGGCGCTGCGGCGGTCGAGGACCGGGCGGGCTTGGTCGATGACGAGCAGCGTCAGGTCGGGACGGCCGGCATCCAGGAGCTGGCCGGCGGCGCGGAGCTGGTCGGCGAAGGCGGAACGCTCCGGATCGATCTGCTGGGCGAGCGTGTCGTCGTCCAGGTCGCCGAGCGCATGGTCGGTCAGGGCCTGCACGTCCACCAGGCGAGGCGCGCCCGGGTTCCAGGTGGCCAACGCCGCCAGGTGCGCGTCGGCGGTGTCGCGGTCGCCCTCGGCGGCACTGGTCACGGCCCCGACGATGCGTCCGTCCAGCGCCCACGGGATGTCCCCGGAGCGGGTCAGCAGGACGCCGGTGGCACCGGCAGCGGCCAGGAGGGTTGCGCCGCTGAGCAGCGCCGCCGTGACGAACACGGGGGTCGTAGTGGGCATGGCGGTGGTCGTGGCGTCGGTCGTTGGCTTGGTGGTGACCGGGGTCGTGGTCGTGACCGGGGTCGCTGCGTCGGTCGTGCGCGCGGTGTCGGGTGACGGGCTCTGGGTGCGCCGGGCGTGCCACAGCGCCGTACCGGCGATGGCCAGGAGCGCCAGCAGGATCGGGTAGTCCCAGTCGAAGTCCAGCGCGGCGTGGCCGACCAGATGCACGCTGAGGCCGACCGCAGCTACCTCGAGGTGGTGGTGACCCGGTCGGCGCAGCGCACCGAGCACCAGCCACGCCAACCCGAAGCTCACGGCGAGGGCGGCGCCGCCCCCGATGAGGCCGAGCTCGCCGAGCGCCTCCAGCTGCTCGCCGTGGCCGGACGCGGTGAGGTTGGTGTCGTCCGGATAGACGGGGACCGAGGACCACTGGTAGGAGCCTGGGCCCGTCCCGGTGAGCGGCGCGCTCGCGAACATCCGCAGCGACGCCTCCCAGTGGCCGAACCGCGCGCGGAGGTTCTGGGCCGCACCCTGCTCGCGGGCGGTGACCGGTTGGGCGGTGATGCCGGCGGTGTCCCTGGCGGTCGGGTCGTCGGGCATGATCGTCGCCGCCGCCCACAGCGGTGACAGAGCCGCCACGACCGCGGCGGCAGCGAGCAGCGTGGTCGTCGTGACCGCGAGCGTGTTCCGCACGTTGCCGGGTCGCCGCAGCGCGACGGCAGCGAGCATGACGATGGCGATCGCTGCGGTGGCGACCGCACCTCGTGACCCGGACAGCCAGGTCGCGGCCAGGCCGGTCGCACCGGCGATGACGCCGAGCAGCTGCGGCCACCCGAAGGTCGGCGGATCGGTGCCGCGGCGTCCCAATGCGAAGCCGAGGCCACCGACGCCGAGCACCGCCATCAGCGCACCCGACTGGTTGTGCCAGGAGAGCGCCATCCAGGCCGGGTCGCCGCGGGCGGTGCCGCCACCCCACCAGACGAGGAGGCCGTCGAGCCAGGCGCGCGTCAGCGCGAGCGCGACGATCGCGACCACGGCCGTGGCGCCCGCGCGGCGTCGCAGCAGGTGCAGGGTCACGAGGGCCGCCGGGACGGCAAGCGCCCAACCGGTCGTCGGACGCACCCATCCCGCCCGGACGTCCGCGAACGCGAGCGCAACCAACGGGCCCAGCACCCACGTGAGCCCGAGCAGGTGCAGCGCCCGGGGGAGCTTGCGCGCGGTCGGCCAGGCCGCTGCCACGGCGGGGACGGTCAGGGCCAGTGCCGGCAACATGGCTCGGAACGGACGGCCACCGTCATGGCCGACGAGGTAGATCGTGGCGACGGCGAGGTAGAGGCCACACACCACGTCGCGCCACCCCGGCCACCAGCGGATGAGCGCAGCGAGGGATGGGGGAGCGGCGCGCTCCAGCGCATCGGACTCCGGCCCAGCGGTCTGCTCGACGGTGGTGTGGTCGGTCGCCCCGGCGGTGGCGTCGCTGCTCACGCTGGCGGCCGTTGCGTCGACAGGCACGGTGAGGTTGTGCGCGGCCGTTGCGTCGACCGACACGGTGAGCTTGTCCGCGGCCGTCGCGTGGCACGACACGCTGAGGTTGTCAGCGGCTGGGTCGCCGCCTCCGTGTCGCTCAGAGGGTGTCGTTGCGGCATGGCTTGCAGGACCTCGGTCGGTGCTTGGTGAGGGAGAGATGCCTTCGTAGCGAACATCGGCATCCGAACCGAAGAGGTGGAGCAGGGCAGACCTGGTCCGGGTCCTGGCCCAGACGTTCAGGGCCCGCGGGATCCGCCGGCTTCGCCCGCGGGCCGGTCGTCCAGGATCTGGAACGAGGTCGGGCTGACGCCGTGGAGCCCGGCAGCCCTCGTCGTCCACAAGCCCTGAGGTGGGTGTCCCTCCCGTACCCTGGCCCAGGTAGGTTCGCCGT
>PWVB01000134.1 GCA_003562365.1 Anaerolineae bacterium | reverse complement strand
GGCTTGAGGATCTATGAGTTCACGCTCCGTTTCACTTGATTGCCAAATCGGATTGTGCTCATGGATCCTCTCTTGTCAAATTGCCTGCCGACCACGGTTTAGTGTGGTCCTACCCCCTATTCCGACCAAGAAACAAATGCCGCTTCCCAAGCCGCGGGCTTGTGGTACCATCAGCCTATCTCACCAACGAGGTCCTATACCTATGGCCTTATACAATGCCCGGGCTGCCCTGCGCACGCGAGGAGAGTGGCTACGACCCAATCAGCTCTCACTTGAAAACCGGAACATCCTTTACTTTACCATCGACACCGCTCTCCAAGGGCTGATGATGGGCGGTATCTTCAGCTTTCTTTCAGTTTTTATCGTGCGCCTCGGCGCCACGAAATACGAGACAGGCCTGCTTACCTCGCTCCCGGCGCTGATGATGGTTTTCGCGGCGCTCCCTGCCGGCCAGCTGGTGCAGAAACAGCGCGATCTCGTGCGCTTCACCAACCAGGTGCGCGCCTTCCACCGCGGCGCGATTCTCTTCGCCGCACTGCTACCCTTCTTTGCCTCAGAGCATATCATCACAGTGATCATCGTGACCTGGACGCTCAAAGCCATCGTCAACTCCTTGCTCGAGTCGTCGTGGATGGCGGTGGTCGCCGAGGTCATCCCCGCCCATCGACGCGCCCGCGTCAATGGACTGCGCTGGACGATCCTCAGCATCGTCACCGCTGTTGCCGTGGCCATTTTCGGCTATATGCTGGATCGCCTGCCGTTCCCGTTGAACTACCAGATCGTTTTCCTGATCTCCTTCGTCGGTGGATCGCTCGGCATGCTCTTCTGGGGCAAACTGCGGCTCGCCGACACCAGCAAAGCAGAGGCGCAGGAGACGGTGCGGCGCCCTATCAGAGAGCAGATTCGTGCCTACTGGCACAGTCTGCAGGTGCCCAGCTTTATGCGCTACCAGCTCACGGCGACTGTCTTTCGACTGGGGATGCACATTCCTGCCGCTCTCTACAGCATCTACTGGATCCGCGAGCTGGGCGCCTCGGATCTTTGGATCGGCTGGCAGACCACCGCAAGTCAGCTCGCGTTGATCTTCGGCTACACGATCTGGGGGCGGTTCATCAGCCGCAAGGGCTACAGCGCCCCGCTGCTGATCTGCACCGCGGGCCTCGGCCTCTACCCCGTTCTCACTGCGCTGGCAACGAGCCAGGTATGGCTTCCATTGATCGCCATTGTACAGGGGTTCTTCATCACTGGAGTCAACCTCTCGCTCTTCGATACCCTGCTGGCGGTCTGCCCTTCCGACCGGCGTCCCAGCTTCATAGCCGTCAACATGATGCTGGCAAGCCTCACTCTCTTCACCGCCCCTTTGTTGGGCAGCCTGCTGGCCGATTGGATCGACATCCGATCCGTCTTCTTCGTCGCCGGAGGCGTCCATGCAGCCGCCGCCCTGTTTTTCTGGAGCTTCAGGATCGCCGCAGAGACTGATCGAAGCGTAGAGAGCTTTAGCAAACGATAGGACAATCCCGATAGGAGGCAGCAAATGGCAGATAGTCGCACAGCCGCGGATCCTAATCGTCCCAGCTTGATCCTGATTATGACCGACCAGCAGCGCTTTGACACCATCGCTGCATGGGGCCACCATCACATGATCACACCTAACCAAGACCGCCTGGTCCAGGCCGGAGTCTCCTTCCGCCAGGCCTACTCTCCCGGCGCGACCTGCGTCGCGTCGCGGGCCGCGATGTTCACTGGGATGTGGCCCCATACCACCGGCGTCTACAGCTTCGACCCCTGGGCCAAGCACCGCAACTGGGTTGAGGATCTTGCTGACGCCGGCTACTGGTGCGCCAGCATCGGCAAAATGCACTTCAGCCCGCGGGACGTACCAGGGGGATTCCACGAGCGGGTGATCGTCGAGAACCCCACGAACCTGACGGCAGCCCAGGGCGGTGCTGACGACGATTGGGGCCGCTACCTGAGCCTCCACGGTATCGAACGCCCCAACGCCCGTAACCAGTCGGATCCCGAGTGGCTGGACCGTCACCAAGGAGTCCCGTGGCACCTCGACGAGCACCTGCACAGTGATGTCTTCATCGGCAACTCCGCGGTGGCCTGGATCCGCAGCCACCGCGGTGAGCGCCCGCTCTTTCTGCAGGTGGGGTTCACCGGCCCCCACGAGCCCTGGGATCCCCTGCCGCGTCATCTGAAACTCTACGAGGGCCGCGACTTGCCGTCGGCCACCTGGCGCGAGGGCGAGCTGACGGAGAAGCCCCCCCAACAAGCTCGTATCCGCGAACACCACGCTACCACCTGGCATGAGTCTCAGATCGACCTGGAGGGCGCGACAACGGAGCAGATCACCGAGATGCGGCGGCACTATTACGCCAAGATCACCACGGTGGACGAGCAGATTGGGCGCGTGCTGGACGCGCTGGAGGCGCGGAGCTACCTGGACAACAGCCTGGTGGTCTTCTGTTCCGACCACGGTGAGATGCTCGGCGACCACGCAATGGCCTATAAGTGGCTGATGTACGACCCTGTCGTCCACGTGCCGCTGATCATCTGGGATCGCCGGGCTGAAACACAAGGGACGCAGCCCAGTACGGTCACCGACCTCGTCTCGTTGCTCGACATCGGCCCCACTCTGCTGGAGGCCGCTGGGATCGCGATCCCCACCTACTTCGAGGGGCGCTCGCTGCTACCCTACCTGATGGGTGAGGCAGGCCCACCGCATCCTTATGTCTTCTGCGAGGATAACTACCAGATTATGATGCGCAGCCCCACGCACAAGCTCGTTACCTACATCGGACAGGAGGCCGGCGAGCTCTACGACCTGCAAGCCGATCCCAACGAGCTGCTCAACCGCTGGGACGATCCGACCTACGCAGAGGTCAAAACACGCCTACAGCTCGACCTACTCAGCTGGCTCGCCAGCAGCACCTACTGGAACGCCGGCTACCGCCGCACCCGGGCCCGGCATACGACGATGCGCTGGCCCATGCCCGGTGAAGCCAATCTTCACGGCCGTGCCGCGGTGGAGAATCAGCACATCAAACGCTGGTGAGGCCTGATCACCTCAGCAAGACGGCTCTGATCTAGAGTCGACTGTACCTCAGGTCGGAAGCATCCAGGCCCGCTCACCTAAGGCCGCCGAAAGCGGGTCGGCCTCGGCAGCACAGAAGCCGAAGTGCAGCCGCCGGCGCCAGCCCTCGGCATAGGTGAAGCGCCCGGAGAGCTCGCCGATCTCCCGGCAGATCGTGCTCATCGCGTCGAGGTAGGAGTCCATGCCCTGGGTCTGATCCAGCCAGCGCTTCTGGCTCGCATGATGTGCCAGCATCGCCCGCTTCTCGGCCATCAGGTCGGTGACGTCAACGGCGATCTCCGGAACGATCAACTGTCGCAGCGGATCACGGTTACCATGGGGCTGGGCGTGGTAGAGGGTGATGGCTTGATCCACAGGCGGGCGGAGCGGGGCGGTGGCGAAGTTGGGCATGCCGCGCCCGAAGGCAGCCGTGACGCCCAGGCGCGCTGCGTTCTGGTGGTCCTCCATATAGTCCACGGGGGAGGGGAGCAATAGGATCTCCGGGGCGACCTCGCGCATCACCGCGGCGACGCGAGCCAGCAGCTGCGGCTCGTAGAAGATGGCCAGGTCGTCAACCAGGCTATCGTGGTGCTGCGCGCCGATGGAGGCGGCCGCCGCTTGCGCCTCGGCCTCACGGATGCGCACGATGGCCTCACGGCTCAGATGCGCCGTCCCACAAGATCCGTTGGCGATGGTCATGGTGTGCAGCTCATAGCCGGCGCGTCCCAACAGCATCAAAGTACCCGACATCAAGAACTCGATGTCATCGGGGTGTGCCGCGACCGCGAAGGCCCGCCGCTGCTTCGTCATCACGCTACCTCCGTCAGTGCATCTCGGCTTCGCAGGTGCCGATACCGCCCCGATAGAAATTAAACTGCACGTCGGGATGGTCTGCCAGCAGCGACATCGGCACAGCGCTGTCAGGCACCTGCTTGCCGATCATCAACGTGGTGAGCCGCATACCAAAGGGATTGTCGTGAGCGCCAGCGTGCCAGATGGAAACCTTCTCGGCCTTCCAGGTCTCGACCGGCCCTACCGTCAACGCCTGGCTGGGCACATTCTGCACCACGCCACCACCCGAGGTCCGCGCGTTCTGGATCAGCGTGATAGGATGCAGATCGACCACCCGGGCCGTCAGCTCACGATACTCAGCCGGGCTGGGCGGCGTCTCCCGATAGGATGCCCGTCGCTTTGGCGGGTCGTTGAAGGCCCAGTGCTTTACCTCTCCTTGCCCCCCCTGCATCACAACGCAACGTGCCTGCTCCCAGCTGGCTTTATAGGATGTCAGGTCGGCCTTGGGGAAATGCAGGTTCTCTTCGGGCATGCGCAGGTGGGGCTGGATCCGATCGAAGCAGAGGGCGCGGTTGGCCCGTTCGAAGCTCAGCGGATGGCTCACGGGAACCTCCTGACCCTCCACAATCCATTCATCCATCGCCCAGAAGTGTGCGTGGCGCAGATCCAGCTCCAGGACATTCACCAGCCGCGCCACCAGAGGCAGCTGCTCCGTCGGGCCGATCGGGCCACAGATTCCGGCGGGCGTCGCCTCTGTCGCCTGCCGCCAGGCAGTGACATATTCCAGAGCCTCGGCAAGGTAGAAGTCCTCTAGCGTATCATAGAAAACCACCTGGAATCCGGGCCTGCTGAGCGCCAAGAGATCCTCCGGCGTCAGGCGGGCCGCATCATCCAGAATCTCGCGGTCCAGCGTCGTGTAGTCCCACCAGTCAGGCGCAACCTTGCTCAGCGGTCGCATTTGGCACCTCCTCGTCATATTTGCCTATTCCCATCCCCTGCCGTTGGGATGAATGAGGGCCTTGACATCCCGCTTGGCGCGCAGGTTGGCGAAGGCAGTCTCCCATTCATCGAGCATGTAGTGAGCGGTGATCAGTGGATCAAGATCGAAAACGCCGCGATCCAGCAAGTCGACAGCGCTTTCCCACGTCTCGGGCCCATTCCAGCTCCAGCTGCCGCGAATGTCAAGCTGGCCAAGGCTGATCTCATCCAGGTTGATGGAGAGCTTCTGCCCCCAAAGGCTGATGAAGACCACCACGCCCTTGCCCCCGGGCCCCTCATAAGCTTTGCGCGCACAATCGAGGGCATGACGAACCCCCATCTCGCTGGCCGAGCACTCCAGAACCACCTCGGCACCCTTGCCGCCCGTGACGTCCAGCACCACCTTGTCAGGGTCCTCCTCAGAGTAAAGGACGTAATCGGCGCCCATCTGCTTGCCGATCTGCAGCCGTCCTGCGTCGCTCTTGAGGCCGATGAGAAAAACCCGCCGGGCACCACAGACCTTGGCGTAATGGCAGCCCATGATGCCCATCGGACCAGGGCCAACGACCACTACATCATCCCCGACCTTAACCTGAGCGCGCTCCTGGATCCAATGGTGGGTTGCGACGATCGGCTCGGCCAGACAGGCGTGGTCAAGGGAGACATGATCCGGAATCCGATAGATGACGTGCTCCGGCACGCGCATGTAGGGCGCATACGCCCCATCGACGGTGACCCCCAGCCAGCGGCCTGGTCCACACTCGATATCGGCCACGAATTTGTCGCCTTCCTTGACGCGCGTGACGGCCTCGCCCACCTGGGAGGCGACCCCGGAGAACTCGTGTCCCAGCGTCACCGGCGCCTCGTAGAAGTGGCGGTCCTCCTGGATCAGCAGGTCGCTCCCGCACACACCGGCGGCATAGACCTTCATCAGCACGTCTTGGGGACCGATCTCCGGCTCGGGCACCGCACACAGCTCGACGTGGCCGACGCCCGCGGCCGCTTTTCTTAAGGCCTGCATCTCTTCCTCCTAACTAGCCAATTGGCGCATCACTCAACAACACAATAGAGTACGGCTTGCTCGAAGGCCATGGGCAGGCGCCAGGTCACCTGGCCTACATCATCGCCACAAACCGACACCGCGGCGGTCCTTGTGCCCGTGGCAGGATCCAGCCAGAAAGCCCTTGTCGGATGAACCGGCAGAGCCAACGTAATCTGACGATCCGGGTGACGAGATTCGCTGAAGGCCAGAACCGCACAGGCCCGGCGGTCCGGGGCCGACATCGCCAGCACCTCGTCAACCTGCTGAGTGGCCAAGACCACATCGTGGTCGGGCCGCATCTCCCAAGGGCTGAATCCAGTCTCTTGCAGGAAAGAGGCCAGGCAACCGACGAAGCCGAGTTGCCGCCGCGCCAGATCGGCGAGATCCTCAGTCGGTTGGTAGTTGCTGTTCAAGACACGATGAAAGCGTGCCGACGCCGACCCTGCCAGCAGCCGCATCCACAGCACCTCGGCGGCGAGGCGATTGTAGACCTTCATACACGTCAACGGCTTGACGTAGCCGGCCGCCTCGCAGTAAGCGCGAAAACGAACCAGGTTGTCCTTCACCTTCCGCATCTCAACCAGCCCACTTCCAGTATAGTATTGCGAGGCATCGGCAAAGTCATAGCGAGGGTCAGCGATCATCGCTTCAACCGTGAAGTTCTCGGTGAAGGAGAACTCGCGCGGCATCTCGCCGGCCAGATGGGGCGCGCCGTCCCAGACATCCCTGAAGTACTGGTGCGTGTAGGTCAACCAGTAATCACTCCAGGATTTCTCGGCCGAGGTCTCATTGACCATGCAGTAGATTACATTAGGATAGGGGCTCAGCGTGTCCAAGAGGCGCCGCACGTATTGCCGCTGAAGCCGTAAGGCCGCATCGTAGCCCCCCCGGGTCACCGGGCGGCAGAAGGCGATATACTTCATATGGGTCGCTGCGGGCAGTTGCTCCTCACCGATCAGATCGGGGCTGTTGCCGGGGAAAAAGGGATGAGCGCTCCAACGGTCACCAGGCGGTGTCTTGAAGTCTAGATTGCCCCCCGGCCCCCGTGCCGGCCCATAGAGGTCCCAATACTCAAAGGAGATCAGGACATCGCGCTCGTATGCATACCTTACCAACTCGGCCAACCGATCCCAGAAGCGTGGATTGCCCCCACCACGTGCCAGATCCAGACGATAACGCCGGCCCTCTCGCCGCCAAGGCAGGTTGTTCGCTCGATCATCGAAGCGCTCCGCAGCGTCGACTTTGGGACAGATAAAAGGCGTGATGCGCACCAGATTTCCCCCGACCTCGGCCAACCGGTCGAATTCCGCCCGATAATCATGATCCAGATTCTGCAATGACGCCGTCCAACCCTGGTTGCACCCCACCAGGAAGATGGGGCGACCACGGTACTGGATGTAGTACGGATTGGACGCGAAGACCTGTGCGCGATCCTGCGGTGGGGCAACGGCCTTCAACCTGCGCATAAGCTCGAACCTCCGTGTCACATCATAAAGACGGTCACCAGTGGATCAACAGCTCACCGGAAAGGCCCGACTGTGACACGGACGTCTCGCTGGGCGAAAAGCGGGTTTGCCTGCCGGCGTGCTCAAAGGTGACCGCCATCCCCGGTGGGGGCAGGAATGTCACCGTCGCATCCACCAGTCCCGTGATCCGCAGCGTCAGCACCCGGTGGTGCTCGTTTCGCGCCCGCGGATCACAGCCCACCACGCCACGTCGTTGGCGCACGAAGACCCGGCATTCTTGGTGCATAGTGCGGGCCAGTGGGTAGTGTGCCGCGCCATCCTCGATGCGGGTAAAGGTAGTATGGAAGATCGGTGCCCCCGCGGGAAAACGAAACCTGGCAAAGCCCACCGGCGCAGCACTATAGCCGCTGAGAAACCAGGCGTTGTCATGGCGCGCAAAAAGCATCAGCGCAGCGGACGGCTCTACCGTCCGCGACGGCTCCATCGTCTGCGACAACCCTGTTCGTGGCGGCAGATCGTCCAGGACATCGATTGTATAACCGAGGCGACCCAGGGCCTCAACACACAGACGGCTGGCGTCAAACCAGCGGTCATCGCGCGGGCGCGGTTTGAGCGCCAGCCGGGTCTTGTCGGGGCGGGTCTCGAAGGGGTTGGTGCCCCGAATCCAGATCAGCGACCCGTCACCAGCAGCAGCAGAGGCGACGCAGTAGGCCCGCGTCGCGGCACCAGCTGCCACGCTGTAGCGCAAGGTGACCTTGCCCCCTGCCTGCCGGTCGCCCACGAACTTGGCCCGAATGGGGCCGGCCGAACCGATTGGATCGTGGACCAGCAAACCGCCCGGGCCATCGAGACACCGCAGCACCATCTCGCCGTGCAGCGGGTCATCCAGCTCGAGACCGAGGCGGCGTAGAAGGGCAGGATGCAGCGACGATGCCGGCCCGTATACGATCGCCGGGATGCCTCGAGCCAGCCAGGCCAGGAGCCGCGCGGCGCCCTCGGCGGTGTGAACGGCGGCGGAGGGAAGGAAGGCCACCGTTTCAGGAGGAGGTCCTGGCTTTCCAACGCGTGCATCGAAGGCCGCCGGCGTGCCCACCGTCGCCACGGGCAGGCCGTTGTTAATGGCGCTGCGTACGAACCAGTCACCGAAAAAGACCTCGGCCTGCCCTGCAGCGTCCCTCGCAGCGAGCTGATGGTAAGCCTCAAAGGGATAGATCCAGGTGACCAACCCCACGTCGTCGGGCCGGTGGCTCAGCGCCGTGCGGATATGCGCCCCGACTTGGACACCGGTGAGCGGATCCACCTCACCGAACTCGGTGTCTCCCGTCAGGATGTTGATTGCCGACGGCGTGGTGATCTCCCCCGCCGCACCGATGACGCCGGTGGCTAGCGGGACGTAGATGTCGTAGGCCTCGCCGTAGAAAATGTCAGTCCAGGGATTTTGCCAGAACCACGGATCGTTGGGATAGTAGCGGAAGAGATACTGCCCCCGCGGGCTGCGCACTGCACGGGAGAGAAAGCCGGCGATCTCCAAGCCGTAGTCAAAGTTGAGCACCCCCCACGGAGAGTTAGGCGGCGGCAGGCGAATATAGCCTGTCTCGTAAAGCCAGGCAAAGTCAACACCGTCCTTGGCGATATCCATCCCGGCAGCGAAGTTAGAGCCGCGAACTTCCATCGGCACATCCGGATTACCGCTGTGCAGCGCCTCCCACGCGCGCTTGAAGCGCGTCAGCTGTTCGGCACGGGCCTCGGGCAGAAAGCGTTCACCGTCAAATCCGGGGCCCAGGTAGTCCCAGGCCACCGCGGAGAAGCCAAAGCCGTTGGAGAGCCAGACATAATCAAAGTCAAGGTCGCGGCAGAAAGCGGCGATCTGCCGACCCAGGAAGAGGGCGAAGGGTTCACCCTGGGGGATCCCTTTCGGATAGGCCGCGTAGGATTGAGGGTCGGCGTCCAAGGTCGCGCCCGCATCCGCCATAGGAAAGGTAGGCCGACCACTCACCCGCTGGGGCACGATGATCTCTCGATGCCGCTCGTATTTGAAGGGCGACTCAGCGAACTCCGGCCCCGGATCGAAGGTGGCGCCGATGGTGATACGCCGCCCCAACAGCTCGGCGCCCACGGCGCGCAAGGCGGCGACAATTTCCTGCAGATCTGCATAACGCATCGGCCGCGGGGACTCGGCATAGGGAATCGCATCCCGACTGGGCGGATGGTGACCCGCGGCGTAGACGCCGTATGCCCGGTTACAGAAGCCGATGTAGCGCGCCCACTCCAGAGACTGTGCCATATCACCGCGCCACTCGAGGATTTCGCTCCCGTCAGCCACCCAGAGCACAAAGCTCACCTCGGACGCGGCCTCCAAGAGCGGGCGCCAGGCCATGATGACCTGGCGCGCGCGCGCCGCGTAGCTCACACCGTTATCGCGCCCGAAGGGCTTGAGGCTGAGCTCGAGCGCGATACGCTGCACGGAATCGTTGGGGGTGGGGTTCATCAATCGCGGTAAACGGCCTCGCGCAGACCCTTGATATAACCGATCGCGAAGAGGCGCCCGATCTTGGTGTAGCCCGGGGTGCCCTCGTCATCGCCCTCCATCGTCGGCACGTGATCAGGGCGACAGACACCGGCGTAGCCGACCTCTCGGTAGGCGCGCATACATGCGAGCATATCGGTCTTCCCTTCGTCGTGGAAGGTCTCGACGAACTTCTCTGGGGTGCCGCGGACGTCGCGGAAGTGAACAAAGAAGATCTTCTCCTGGCTGCCGAAGTGGCGGATAGCCGCCGGCAGATCATCGGTCATCAGCGTGAAGTTGCCCTGGCAGAGCGCAACCCCGTTGACCGGGCTGGGCACTAGATCGATGAGCTTCTGGTAGTTCTCGATGCTGCGCAACACCCGCGCCATACCCCGCAGCGGCGAGAGTGGCGGATCGTCCGGATGGGCCGCCAACTTGACGTTGTACTCTTCCGCGACGGGCACTACCTGTTCCAGGAAATACTTGAGGTTCTCCCAAATCTGCTCGTCAGTGTAGGTGCCGTAGGCCGTTAGGGGCGCGTCGGCCATCAGCTCGTGATCGTAGCCCGTTACCAGCGCACCCCCGCGGGCTGGAATGGTCGCCGAGGTACGGACGACCCGCACGATGGGCATAAACTCGTAGCACCACACGGGAATCCCCAGCCGGCCCATGTTGCGGATCAACTCCTTGACGACCTCGATCTCTTCGTCACGGCCGGGCAGGCCCAGCTTGATCCGCTCCATCGGTGGGCGGTTCTCAATCACCGCCAGTTCGAAGCCGGCGTCGTTGTAGGCAGTCTTGATGCGCAGCAGCGACATATAGCTCCAAGGCTGCCGCTCCGGGTCCGCGCCCTCTATAGGTTGCAGCCCGAAGCCGCCTACAACATGCTTGACGCCACACTGCTTGACCAGCGTCCAGAGCGAGCGGTCGTTGGGGTGGAAAACTTCGGCGATCTGAATCATATAGCCTCCTATTGCACTAGCCATTTGCATCCCTATCTATCCAGCACTACACTGATCATACATCGTAACCGCTAAGACGCGACTCTTGAACCCAGCCCAGGAGAGAGGCTATGACGACACGAAACTTGAGCCCCAACCGGATGTTCGTCGAGATGGCGAAAAGCCACCGTCCCCTTTATGGCTTCACCGGCACATCGCCGGAAGACTTCGAAAGCTGGAAAGCGGAAGCATTGCCCAAGGTGCTGGCCACACTGGGAGACGATCCGCCGTCCGTTGACCCCAATCCGGAATTGCTGGCCCAATGGGAGGACAAAGGTTTGACGCACCAGCGCTGGATCATCGACGTCCAGCCCCATCTGTCGGCTACCCTGCGTGTTGCCCTTCCCCAGGGCACGGCTAAGGGGGAACAGCGCCCGGCCATCCTCTGCTGCCACGGGCACGGGCAGTTCGGTAAGGAGCCGGTGATGGGCAACGACTCCAGCCCGGCGTTGCGCCAGGCAATCCAGGATCACGGTTATAACTACGGGGAGGTGATGGCCCAGAAAGGGTTTGTCACCTACGCCATCGACTGGATTGGTTTCGGGGAGCGCGACGACCGCCAGAAGCCTAACCATCTTTCGGTAGCGCGGGAGCGCGACTGGTGCAACCTCTACTACCTGCACGCCACAATGCTCGGGATGACGTCGCTCTCCATCAATGTGGCCCACGGCAAGGCCGCCACCGATGTGGTCAGCGCCATGCCCCAGGTCGACCCCGAGCGCCTCGGCGTGATGGGTCTCAGCGGCGGGGGGGCGATGACGCTCTGGATGACGCTCTGCGATGAGCGCTTCAAGGCCAGTGAGATCATCTGCTATAGCGATCTGTGGTGGGCCTTCGGGATGCGTGACGCAAACTACTGTGGCATGCAGGTCGCGCCCGGGCTTTTCAAGCTCGTGGATCTGCCCGACCTGCAGGGGCTGGTAGCGCCGCGTCCGTTGCTGATCACCATCGGCGCCAACGACACCTGCTTCAAGGTCGACACGGCGTTGCAGTGCTACGAGCAGCTGACCGACATCTACGCCGCCGCCGGCGCCAGCGACCGCCTCGAGCTGGATCTGCATCCCGGGGAGCATGGCTGGGCCGGCAACCGATCAGAGGCTTTCTTCAGGCGCCATCTCGGTTAGCAGCGCATCCCAGGGGGCGCTCGGCGGTTACAGTGCCCCCTGATTCTGCACTTCGGGCAGTGGATCGAGATGTCGCTGGCGCTGCCACAGCCGGGCCAGCAGCAACGCGCCACCAAACGTGGCCAGCGCCGCCAAGGCGAAGGTCACCGGATAGCCCACAAAAGACCCCCGCCACGCGGCGTTCAGCCCGTCAATCAGCGGACCGGCAAGGCGACTGGTGGCACCGGCGCCAGCCGTCGCCAGATTAGACAGCCCCAGGTATTTGCCCCCTTCGTTCGGCGGGATCAGATCGGTCGCCAGCGCCCAGTTGACGCTCAGAAAGGTGCCCGTCGCCATGCCGATGATGGCACCGAAAGCGTAGACGGCGAGGACACTGCGCGCCGGCACCAGAAGCACGATCCCCAGCGCGGCCAGCCCTCCAGCACCCACGTTGAGCGGCCAGCGCCCGACGCGATCTGACAACCATCCGGCCGGCGAGACCAGCAGCATCAGGGTCACCCCGATCGCCGCCATCAGGTTGCCGGTGACCGCGGCCGCATTGGGGACGCCGATCCAATCGCGGATGTAGTACTGGGAGAAGCTCTGCACCACATAGACGCCGAGCAGAATCAGGAAGCGCCCAACCAGCAGCTTGGCATAGGTGGGGTGGCGCGAGAGGCCGGGACGCAGCAGGCCCGCCCAGCGGTCCTTGGCGACGAAGGCACGATCCGGGACAGGCTCGCGCGTCGTCGTCACAGTGACCGCCGTTGCCGTCAGGAGCACGGCGCCGATAATGGCGAAGGCCAGGCGTGGGTTGCCGTTCTGCATCACCTGCCCGGCTACCAACGAGGTCACGATCAGGCCGCCCATATCGAAGAGGTTCTTAATCCCCGCAGCCAGCCCCCGGTGCTCCGCCGGCACCAGGTCGGGGATCAGTCCTTGAGCCGGGCCGTGGGCCATATTGGATACGACCTGCAGGATGAGATAGGCGATCATCAACTCCCACAGCCGGTGCGCCCAAACCATCAAGCCGAGGATGAGCATGCTGGCAAGGGTGCCGGAGACCATCCAGGAGCGCCGCCGGCCCCAGCGGGTCGGGGTGCGGTCACTCAAGGCCCCCGCCAACGGCTGGATCGCTATGGCCGACAGCAATCCAACAAATGTCATAGCGCCCAGGTAGGTATTCTTGAGCACATCGGGCACCAAATCCAGGAGCAGCGCCGGCAGCACTATCGGATGCAGTGCATTCCACATAAAGGCCAGGCCGAACCAATAGACGTTCATCGTGACGAGGGCATAGCCCTGAAGCTTCATCGGACTTTCTCTCCTGGCAAGCGGGTGTAGGATGGACCCATGTTACTGAAATGGGCAGATAGGCAAGTGTAGACATCCAGTGTAGACATCCAGTGTAGACATCCACAGAGCTAAGGAGCGATAATGACAGAGAAATTGGCAGCTCTCGGCGGCCCGCCAGTGCGAACGCGTCCTTTTCCGGCGTGGCCGATCTGGGGGGCGGAGGAGCGTACGGCCCTGATGGAGACGCTCGAGTCAGGCGACTGGGGTATTACCGCGGACGGTGGGAGGATCGCGACCTTTGAGCAAGCCTTTGCCGAGACCCACGACGCCGCCTATGGACAGGCGGTCTTTAACGGTTCGGTGGCGCTGGGCGTCGCGCTGCGGGCCAACGACATCGGCTATGGGGACGAGGTTCTCATTCCGGCCTACACCTTCATGGCGACAGCGACCGCCTGTCTGATGGTCGGCGCGATCCCGGTCTTCGTCGACATCGAACCGGGAACCTACAATATGGACCCGGCGGCAATGGAGGTGGCGATCACGCCGAGGACGCGAGCGGTCATCCCGGTGCACATCGGAGGACTCCCGGCTGATATGGATCGCATTGAGGCCATCGCAGCACAGCACGGTATCATAGTGCTGGAGGACGCCTGCCAGGCCCACGGCGCCGCATGGAAAGGACGGCGCGTTGGCGCCATCGGTCACCTGGGCTGCTTTAGCTTCCAATCATCGAAGAACATCAACGCCGGTGAGGGGGGCCTCATCGTCACCGACGATGAGGCGCTGGCAGAACGCTGTTGGTCGGTGCACAATTGCGGACGCATTCGCGACGGTCGCTGGTATCAGCACGAGGTCCTGGGCAGCAACTACCGGATGACCCAGTGGCAAGCCGCGATCCTCCTGGCCCAGCTCACCCGCTTCGAGGATCTCGCGCGACGCCGAGAGGAAAACGGACGCTACCTGGCCAAGAGGCTCGCCCAGGAGACCGGCCTGCAACCCCAGGAACGGGATGAACGGGTGACCCAGCATGGCTATCACCTGTTCATCAGCCGCTATACGCCGGTGGCCTTCTCTGGGCTGCCGCGGGACAAGTTCCTGGCGGCCCTGCAGGCTGAAGGCATCCCCTGCAGCGAGGGCTACGTGCCCCTCTACCGCATGCCGGCGATTCAGGGCGGCGTGCAACGATTGAAGGCGGCCGTGGACTGGCCTGGCGCCTACCCTGAGACGCTGCCCGACTGTCCGGTCACCGAACGGGCATGCGCCGAGGAGGGCATCTGGTTCACCCAAGCGATGCTTCTAGGGACATCAGCCGATATGGACGACATCGTCGCAGCGGTGGCAAAGGTACAGGCAGCTTCAGGCGAGCTGCTGGAGGCATAGCCGCCTCGGCAAGGCTCGTCCGGCGCCGAAGCGCAGATCCGGCGCGGCGCTCATCGATGGCGAGTCCACGCAGCGATGCCCCGGTGGGGAAGACGTGTTTGAGCAGATTGTGTGGTAGAAACTGCCCCGCAAGAAAGCGGGCACTAGAAAAGGAGACCATGATGCAGATTCTACGATTGGGACGTTCAGGGCTTAAGGTGTCCAAACTCTGTCTGGGCACGATGACCTTCGGCGCCGGCGCCGACGAAGCCACGGCCTTCGCGATCATGGATCGCTTTATGGAGGCAGGCGGCACCTTCCTGGACACCGCCGACGTCTACAACGGCGGTCTGACAGAGGAGATCGTCGGCAGGTGGATCAAGGAACGCGGCGTCCGCGATAAGATCGTACTGGCCACGAAGGTCTACGGCACCACCGGACCGGCGCCTAACGAGCGCGGACTGTCGCGAATTCACGTCCAACGCGCCGTCGAGGACAGCCTACGCCGCCTGCAGACAGAGGTCATCGACCTCTACCAGATTCACCGCTGGGACTTCGACGCGCCGCCTGACGAGACGCTGGAGGCGCTGAATGACCTGGTGCGCCAGGGTAAGGTACGCTACATCGGCTGTTCGAATCTGCGGGCGTGGCAGATCGCGGAGTACCTCCGGATATCGGACACCCACCACTGGTCGCGCTTCGTCAGCCTCCAGCCCCTCTACAGCGCCCTCAACCGCAGCATTGAGAGCGAGATCCTGCCCTACTGCGATCGGCAGGGGCTGGGCGTGATCCCCTACAATCCGCTGGCCGGCGGGGTGCTGACGGGAAAGTATAAGCGCGGGCAGCCGCTTCCGGAGGAGACCCGCTTGAGCGACTCGGAAGCCTACCGCCAGCGTTACTACACCGAGACGACTTTTGACATCGTCGAGGCCTTCGTCGCGGCAGCTGAGAATCACGGCGTGACGCCTGCGCAGCTGGCGCTGGCCTGGGTCCTCGCCGAACCGCGCATCACGGCACCCATCATTGGAGCGCGAACGCTGGAACAGCTAGATGACACACTGGGAGGCCTTGACCTGGAGCTGACGCCGGAGGAACGGGACGCCTTGCCGGCTATCGGACCCGGGCGTTGGGTTGGGAGGGACCCTGTCTACGACCGCGAGGTCCAGCAGTAGGCTTAGCGGCGCACCTGAGGTCCGGCGGCATCGCCGGACCTCAGCACAGCCGGGAAACGGCACACCAAGCTACCGCAGGCCTGCTCCGTTTTCCACTCGGCGGCGAATGTGCGTCAGGCGCTCTACCTGCAGCGAGGTGACCACCGCGTTACGTCCCGGATCGCCGATGAATAAAGCTGCCTTCAGCTCCTCCGCGGTCGCCGGCCTGCGCCTAATCCAGGAGCTCCCTCACGCAGACGGCCACTGGCTCACTTTCGAGGCAAGGCCAACACGGCCCAGGTGTCAGGCACAAAGTGCTCGGGCATCCTAAGGAGCCTGCCGAGGTCCTCTTCCGGATCCGCAAGCAGCTCAGCGTCGGCGCCTCGCCATCTCGTGCCGCACCAGGGCGGAAACCGAAGGTCAATCCCAACACTATGCGCCGACGACCTGCATAATCCGGTCGACGATGATCTGTTCCTGTCCGGGCTTGAGCGTCTGGGGATTGACAAAGAGGCCGCTCTCACCCGCCTCAGCCAAGATCACGCTGGGATGTCCGCCCTGCAGCCGCCCGAGGATCTCATCCCGTGTGAGGCCCAAGCCCTGCGGGTCAAAGATGATCTCGGCGCGCGGCATCGGCTGTCCGGCCTCGCTGGGGAAACTGCGACGGGCCGAGATGTGTGGGTGATCACCAAAAGCGGCAATCACCGTCTGCACTTGGTCCTCGTAGGTTTGCATAAGCCTCTGGTGGTCCAGATCGAGGTAATGCCGCACCGCCACCATCAGCACCACCAACTCCTCCTTGCCCACCTTCATGGGTCGGCCGATAAAGGGCCTGGGACAGGCGTTGAAGGCGCAAGCTTCGATGAGCTCTTTGCGCCCCAGGATGAGACCACTGCTCTGCGGGCCGCAGAGGCCTTTGCCGCCGCTGAAGAGCGCCAGATCGGCACCCATCTGAGTGAAGCGCCACAGGTTTTCGACCGGCGGGATCTGTGCAGCGGCATCCACGATCACAGGAATCCCCGCCTGACGGGCAATCTCGATGCCCTGGGCCAAGGGAACCTGCCCCGGCATCAGGCTAGGGTTGTAAAAGTAGAAGAGGGCTGCGGTCCGCGCGTTGATCGCCCGTTCTATGTCACTGGGCGTTGCCCCCTCCGGGGTACCAACCTGGACGAGCCGGCCGCCGGCCTGGCGGATGGCGAAGGCGTAGCCCACGTAGCCGCGCCGGTGGACGATGATCTCGTTCTTCATACCCTCAGTGTAGGGCAGCCGCGCGCGCTTGTCCGGATCCAGGCCAGTGATGCAGGCGGCGGTGCTCAGTGCGAGGCCAGCGGCCGCGCCACAGGAGACGTAGGCCGCCTCGTTCTTCGTCCACGCCGCCAGACGCTCCCCAGCCTTCTGCTGCAGGTCGTCGATGTCGACGAAGTGTTGAGCGGCCTGGGCCATCGCGTCGAGGACCTCCGGCGGCATTAGAGAACCGCCCAAACGAGTCAACGTCGCCGCGCCGTTGATTACCTTGGTAACGCCCAGTTCGTCGTAGATGTCTGTGTTCACACTTATCATCTCCTGCGAAAGCGCTCGTTAACCTCGGGGAAGCCAGCGCTTCCGCTCGCCGGCGGCCCCCATGTTTCAAGCCTGGAGATCAGGTACACGCCAGTAGGACGCCGGCGCGTGCTCCCAGTCTGGCATGCTCAATCCGGTCGGATCGTAGACAATCTCGCCGGCCCTCAAGGTCATTGCACACGCCAGCTTCTCTGTGCCCATCATCCTAGCGCCGCCGCAGTCGGTGAATCCAAAAGTACCCTTCAGATGCCTGAACAGGGCGATATCGGCCTCGGCGCCAACACTCAGCGTCCCCAGTGCGGGGCGTCCGATCTCCCGTGCCGGCGCCGCCGTGGAACGCATGATCACCTCCTGGAGCGGCATCCCCAGGCTCAAGTATTTGGACATCGTGTTCAGCATACTCAGCACCGGCCCGTTGATGTTGCCCATATGCAGGTCGGTGCTGATGGAGTCTGGAGGAAAGCCACCCTTCAGCGCGGGTACAGCGTTGCGGAACCAGAAGCTCCCGGCACCGTGGCCCAGATCGAAGATCACGCCCCGGTCACGGGCCTGGAATAGATGATCATAGACCTTGCCGTCCGGATCGATGATAGGAAACTGCTGCGCAAAGACGTGGGTGTGGATGTCGCCGGGACGCAGCTTCTTCAGAATCAGGTCGGGGTAGGAACGCTCCGGCGGTCGGGGCCAGAAGTCGACCATTACCGGCCGATCGCACAGCTCACCGGCCTCAACGGCCCGTTCTACCGAAGCCCACGGTGGATGCTCCACATCCCACGGCTGCCGCGTCCAATAGTGGGCCGTCTTGATACCGACGATCACCTCCGGATAGGCTTCGGCGAGCGCCGCAACGACCTGCGGCTGCATCGCACGGTAATCCTGCTCCGATGCGGCGTCAACCATGCCGCCGGCAGCGATGTTCAAAAAGGCCAGAATGCGGACCTGGGCGCGGTCGATGTAGTGCGCCTTGAAGTTCAGGAAATCCTTCCAGCCAACGGTCCCGGCGTCGACCGTCGTCGTCACCCCCGAAGCAAGCAGATGGGCGTCGGCATCAACGCCTCCCACATAGGCCGTCTCGGTCGCCACGAAGGGATAGACGTGCGTGTGGATGTCCAGGATACCCGGGGTCACGATCAGGCCGGAGGCATCCACAATTGTAGCCGCCCCACCAATAGCGAGATCGGGAGCTACCCCGACGATCTTGCCTGCCTTCACGCCCACATCGAAGAGCCCATCGATCCCGTTGGCGGGATCGATGACGTGCCCTCCTTTCAGCAGCAGGTCAAACGGTGTTGGTTGGTCTTCTGAGTTGCTCGCCACGCACGTCCTCCCTTCGCGACACACTGTACAACGTTTCTCGGCTGGAGCGCTTGATGCTTACAACGGCCGCAACCCCACCCATCCGTGCTGGACCAGGAAGGGTAAAACCGTCCAAAGGTCTAGTCCTCCTGGAGGGCTCTCTGGTAGAGTGCTGTCGCGTAAAATTCGTACGAGGCCGCTGTGTCGGGCACATCGACCACGTGGACTGTAAAGCGGGCCGGTACTCCGTTGTTCGGAAGATAGTCTCTGAAGAAGCCCCGATAAGCCTCGGCGTAGGCCTTGCGCAACCGCCCCAGCTCCGCAGCGTAACCCTGCGGATCGACTAACGGGTTCGGGGACTTGGGCTGGCAGCCGAAGGCATGGACCTCGATGAAGTCCACATCCTCCAGGGAATCGCAGATGCCGGCCTCCTGCAGCCATAGCTCCCAGCTCTTAAAGACCAGCGGGATCTCCTGCTCGGGCTCCATCGTCACCAGCTCATCTAGGCCCAGCACCCCCTTCGCCGAATACCCGCCCGTCAAGCCCGCAAAGGAGATCTTTAGGTCCCCATCGGGCAGTTCCTCAGTGACCAGCGATGACAACACCGGATGCTCTCCGTGATAATAATAGGTCAGCTTCCCACGCTTTTTGACGTTGAACGGCATAATAGATCCCTCCGTCTTGACTAACACATCCCACCAACGGCTCAACCAACCTGCACAAGCTCGCAGGCCGCAGCGCCTGTAGCGGCGCCCATGCTGGTAGCATAGCCCACAATGCTGGGGGTGACAAACCGGCAGTGAACAAAGATTAGAATCGTCGAGACCTTGACACGTCGCAGATTATCAGGTAAGATGTCTATAATCCAAATATGACATAACGTCGATCCGGAAGAGTAGCCCGTGTACGTGCGTCAGAGAGGTGGGCCTTGAGGTGCGAGCTCACTCGCAGACGGCAGGGGTGAATGGGCCGGGGAGTTGCCAGCCCGAGCAGGGGGACCTGGGTAGGGCCGGCCGGGAGCGCCGCCGTTATCAAGGCTGAGGGTATCGGTTATGCATAATCCGTATGTGACATAGCCTGTACTTGCAAGAGTGGAGCTGGCTGATCGCGTCACAGGACGCGATTTTTTTGTTCCGGGAAGGCCCGGAACATCAGGCTCAATCAGGGTGGCACCACGGGAAGCCTAACGCCTCTCGTCCCTATGGGGACGAGGGGCGTTTTTTTTGTCGTAACGTCGGGAATCCAAGGGGAGGAGAACAAGATGACACCACAAAGGCACACGCTGTCGAGGGATCAATTCTACGAAAGTGCAGCACAGGGGGCTCTGGTACCCGTCATCCGGGCGTTGCCGGCCGATCTGGAGACGCCAGTCTCGGTCTATCTCAAACTGCGGAAGCTGGGGCCTAGTTTCCTCCTGGAAAGCGTCGAGCGGGCCGAACAGATCGGGCGCTACTCGTTCCTGGGCTTCGACGCCCATCGGCAGATCATCGCACGGGAACGTAAAGTCATACTGCGCAACCATAATGGAATCGAGACCCGCCATCTGGGGCTACACGAGGATCCCCTTGATGTGGTAAAGGCCGAGCTAAAGCGTTACCAGCCGATCGCGCCGATCCAAGGCGGCACCGGCGGCCTGCCGCGCTTCTTCGGCGGAGCCGTCGGCTACCTTGGATACGATCTGGTACGGTTCTTCGAGCGCCTGCCTGGGGTGGCGCACGATCCACTGGGGCTGCCCGATCTCCATCTCCTGATCACCGATACCCTCGTCGTTTTCGACCACGTGCAGCATCGGCTGCTGCTCATCGCCAATGCGCCCGTCGCCTCAGGACAGGACCTGGATCGCGCCTACGATGAGGCGCTGGCCCACCTGGACGCCCTTGAAACCCGTCTTCAGGCCCCCCTTCCCTCTCAATCCGCGGCCCCCGGCCCCAGCGGGCAGGCTCCGACATCCACGATGAGCCAGACTGCGTATGAATCGGCGGTCCGCGCCGCGAAGGCCTATATCAGCGCCGGGGACATCTTCCAAGTCGTGCTCTCCCAACGCCTGATCCGTCCCACCGAGGCCGAACCCTTCAGCATCTACCGGGCGCTGCGGCGGATCAATCCCTCACCTTACATGTTCTTTCTCAACCTGGGTGGTGACGATCCCACCTGCTTGATCGGCTCATCGCCGGAGGTTATGGTGCGTCTGGAGGGCCGCACCGCGGCGGTGCGGCCCATCGCCGGGACCCGACCGCGAGGCAAGACGCCCGCAGAGGACAAGGCACTAGCAGCCGAGCTGCTGGCCGATCCAAAGGAGCACGCGGAGCACGTGATGCTCGTAGATCTGGGCCGCAATGACCTGGGCCGCGTGTGTGAGTTCGGCTCGCTGCACATCCCGGAGATGTTGACCACCGAGACCTATTCCCACGTGATCCACCTGGTCAGCCATGTGGAGGGACGCCTGCGCGACGAGCTTGACGCCTTCGATTTGCTGCGGGCCACGTTGCCGGCGGGCACCGTCAGCGGCGCCCCCAAGGTCCGGGCGATGGAGATCATCGACGAGCTCGAAGGGCTACGGCGCGGGCCCTACGCCGGCGCCGTCGGTTATTTTGGCTTCAACGGCAATATGGATACCTGCATCACCATCCGCACGATCGTGATGCGCGGCAAGACCGCCTATCTACAAGCCGGCGCCGGCATCGTCGCCGACAGCGACCCCACCCGCGAATATCAGGAGACGCTGCACAAGGCGAAGGCGCTGAGCGTTGCCATAGCGATGGCAGAGGAGGGAGTCTAATGCTACTGGTCATCGATAACTACGATTCGTTTACGTACAATCTGGTGCAATACCTAGGCGAGCTGGGGGCCGACCCGCAGGTCCACCGCAACGACGCAATCACCCTGGACGAAGTCCATGCCCTACACCCCAGTCAGGTCATCATCTCCCCGGGTCCCGGGACGCCCCAGGACGGCGGCATCTCAGTGTCGCTCATCCAGGCCCTGTACACCACGACGCCAATCCTGGGCGTCTGCCTGGGCCATCAATGCATCGCTACGGCCTTTGGCGGGCGGGTGAGCGCCGCCCCACGCCTGATGCACGGCAAAACCAGCCCTATCTACCACGCACAACGCCCTATCTTTGACGGAGTGCCCAGCCCTTTCAGCGGCATGCGCTATCACAGCCTCATCGTCCACGAGCCGCTCCCATCCGCGCTAGAGGTCACGGCCTTTACCACAGAAGGCGAGATCATGGCACTGCAGCATCGGACCGCGCCGGTCGTAGGGGTGCAGTTCCATCCGGAGAGCATTCTGACCGAGCACGGCAAAACGATACTAGAGAATTTTCTCAGATACCAAACCACCAGGAGGACATCATGATCCGCGAAGCCATCGCACAGCTGTTGGATGGCAGGTCGCTCTCCGTTGAAGAGGCCGAGAATGTCATGGATGAGGTGATGGGCGGGCAGGCCACCGATGCGCAGATCGCCGGATTCCTGATCGCACTGCGTACGAAAGGCGAGACCGTGAATGAGATCACCGGCTGCGCGCGGGCCATGCGCCGGGCGGCCACTCGAGTGAGGCCCCGGAGCCGGAATCTTATCGACACCTGCGGCACCGGCGGTGATCGAGCCGGCACCTTCAATATCTCCACCACCACCGCCTTTGTGGTCGCCGGTGCCGGGCTGCGCGTCGCCAAACACGGCAACCGCAGCGTCAGCAGCAAGTCTGGCAGCGCCGACGTCCTCACGGCCCTGGGGCTCAACCTTGAGCTCAGCCCAGACCAGGTCGCGACCTGCATCGATGAGGTCGGCATCGGCTTCCTTTTCGCCCCCAAACTCCATCCGGCTATGCGCCACGCCATCGGCCCCCGCCGCGAACTGGGCGTCCGCACCATCTTCAACATCCTGGGCCCGCTCACCAATCCGGCCGGCGCCCAGGCCCAACTGCTGGGAGTCTACGACCCGAACCTGACCGAAGTGCTGGCGGAGACGCTCCGGGGACTGGGATCCAGAGCGGCCTACGTCGTGCACGGCCACGGGCACCTCGACGAGCTCTCGACCACCGGCCCGAATCGGGTGAGCTACTTCGGTGTGGGCCGCTCAAGCGGCGAGGTCGTGACGGAGGACCTCAATCCGGGGGCACTTGGCTTTGCCGTGGCACCCTTGGCAGCCTTGCGAGGGGGAGAACCAATGGAAAATGCTCGGATCACCCGCGCAATCCTTGAGGGATCGGAACACGGGGCCCGACGCGATGTCGTTCTGCTTAACGCTGCCGCAGCGCTCACCGTGGGCAGTGCCGCGGCCGATCTTGAAGAGGGAATCGCCAAGGCCGCTGAGAGCCTTGACAGCGGCGCTGCGGCAGCCAAGTTGGCGGACCTCGTGGCGCTGAGCCAGCACTACCGGCAGGCCGAAGCACCGGCCCCGGATGCCGCGTGACCTATGCAAGCTGAAACCGTCTTAGACAGGATCGTCGCCCACAAGCGCCAGGAGATCCAGCGCCGTAAGGAAGCCGCAGGACGAGGGGAGGCCCAGGCCGCTCTCCCCGCTCCGCTTAACGCGCACCGGGACTTCAGCGCTGCCCTCCGCGCCCCCGGCGTATCGCTGATCGCCGAGATTAAGCGGGCGTCACCCAGCCGAGGCTCTCTGCGCCCCGGGCTCGATGCGAGAGCACTCGCCGAAGCGTACGCCGTGAACGGGGCCAGCGCAATGAGCGTGCTCACGGATGCGCGCTTCTTTCGAGGAAGCCTGGATGACCTGAGCGCCGCCCGGCGTGCTACGCCGGTACCGGTGCTGCGCAAGGATTTCATCCTCGATCCCTTTCAGGTCTACGAAAGCCGTGCAGTCGGTGCCGATGCCATCCTGCTGATTGTCGCGGCCCTGGACGATGATGAACTGCAAACGCTGCAGGCTCTGGCGAGGGATCTGGGGATGGCGGCGCTCGTCGAGGTACACGATGACAGCGAGCTAAAGCGCGCGCTCGCGGCAGGAGCCTCCCCCATCGGGATCAACAACCGCAACCTGCACACCCTGGAGGTCTGCCTCGACACAACCCTCGCCCTCCGCCCGCGCATCCCGGAAGGGGTGATCGTGGTCGCGGAGAGCGGCATCCACACCGCCAGCGATGTCGCCCGCCTGGTCGACGCCGGCGTGGATGCCATGCTGGTCGGAACGGCTCTGGTGACCGCTGCCGATCCGGGTGCCTATGCACAGGCACTGGTCCGGGCCGGAAAGGCCGTGCCCCGCCGCCGGCCTTCGAGTGAACCGAAGGGCGACCGATGACCTATATTAAGATCTGCGGCATCACCCATCTGGAGGACGCCCGGTGCGCCAGCGATGCCGGTGCCGATTTCCTGGGCTTCATCTTCTATCCTCCGAGCCCACGGTATATCGCACCGGAAGCCGCGGGCGCCATCGTCGCGGCGCTCCGCGCTGACCTGGGGGCAACGGCGCCACGTTTTGTGGGGGTCTTCGTCGACAGCCCCGAGGCGCGTATCCGCGCCATCCGCGCTCAAGCCGGACTGGACTTCGTCCAGCTCCACGGGTCCGAGCCTCTGCTCTTATTAGAGGCGCTCTACCCCTACGCGTTCAAGGCGCTCCGCCCCCAGAGTCTCTCGGAGGCCCGAACAGCATTTGCCACTTACCGCCGTGGCCGGCTGACGGCCGACCCATCCGCACCCCAACTGCTTGTCGACGCCTACGCACCTCATCAGAAGGGCGGTACGGGGCTGAGCGTCGATCTGGTTATCGCCCGGTGGCTGGCGTCACACTGTCGCCTGCTGCTGGCAGGCGGGCTCACACCCCAAAACGTGGGGGAGGCCATCGCCCACATCAAGCCGTGGGGAGTCGATGTCTCCACTGGCGTGGAGGATGTCTCCACTGGCGTGGAGCATAAGCAGAAGCGGAAGGACCACGAGCGGGTGCGCGCCTTTATCCGAGCCGTCCGCGCAACCGGGCAGCCACCCGATCATAACTAGTAGAGGAGATCCTATGTCATCTTCGCACCCAGCCGTCATCCCATCCAACGGGCCCTACTACGGTCGCTTTGGCGGCGCCTTCATCCCTGAGATACTGGCACCAGCCATTCAGGAACTGGAGGCGGCCTACGATGCAGCCCGCGCCGATCTCGCTTTTCAGGCCGAGTTGGATGCGACGCTCCAAACCTACGCCGGCCGGCCTACGCCGCTTACCCCGGCCCACCGACTGAGCGATGCTTTGGGCGGCGCGCGTATTTATCTGAAACGCGAGGACCTGGCACATACCGGCGCCCACAAGATCAACAACGCCCTGGGACAGGCCCTGCTGGCACGGCGTATGGGAAAAAAGCGCATCGTTGCCGAGACAGGCGCCGGACAGCACGGGGTAGCTACCGCCACCGTCTGCGCACTCCTGGGCCTCGAGTGCGTCATCTATATGGGGACAACCGACATCGAACGCCAAGCGCTCAACGTCCTGCGTATGCAGCTGCTGGGGGCCGAGGTGCGTGCGGTAGACGCCGGCAGCTGCACCCTGAAAGACGCGATCAACGAAGCGATCCGCGATTGGGTGACCAACGTACGCACCACCCACTATCTGCTAGGCTCAGCGCTAGGGCCCCACCCCTACCCACGGATCGTGCGGGATTTCCAGCGGGTCATCGGTCAGGAAGCCCGGGTACAGATCCTCGCCACCGAGGGGCGCCTGCCCGATCTCCTGATCGCCTGCGTCGGCGGCGGCTCTAACGCCATCGGCCTCTTCCATCCGTTTCTGGACGACGAAGCTGTGGCTATGGTAGGCGTCGAGGCCGGCGGCAGCGGGATCGACGGAGGCCAGCACGCGGCCCGTTTCGCCGATCCGGAGCGAGGCCGTCTGGGCGTGCTCCACGGCACGCAGACCTACGTCCTGCAGGACCCCGACGGTCAGATCGCCCTGACAGACAGCATCTCTGCCGGGCTCGACTACGCGGCGGTGGGCCCCGAACACGCCTGGCTGCGCGAGGTGTCGCGCGCGGCCTACACTTACGCCACCGACGCTGAGGCGCTGGATGCCCTGCAGCGACTCAGTGAGCTTGAAGGCATCATCCCCGCACTGGAGAGCGCTCATGCCGTCGCCGAGGCCATCAAGCGCGCGCCGCAGCTTCCGGCGGATGCCCTCATCATCGTCAACGTCAGCGGGCGTGGCGACAAGGACATGCAGACCGTCGCCGAGATGCTGGGAGACAAGCTATCATCGGACCAACCCCACTCAGGGAGGCGGGCATGAGTCGCATCGAGACCACACTTAGAGGGTTGCGGCAGGCCGATCGGACAGCCCTGATGCCCTATTTGACGGTAGGCTATCCGGAGCGGGACAGCGCGCTTACGCTGATTCCCGCCCTCGTGGACGGAGGGGCCGATCTGATCGAGTTGGGCGTTCCTTTCAGCGACCCGCTGGCCGACGGTCCGACGATTCAGGCAGCCGGACAGCAGGCGCTGCGCAACGGGATCACGCTGACACGGTGCCTCGAGCAGGCCGCCGCGCTGCGGCATCAGGGCGTCACCGTTCCCTTCGTCTTGATGGGCTACTACAATCCCATCCTGCAGTTGGGTGTGGCCGCTTTCGCCGCACAAGCCGCACGCGCCGGCATCGACGGGGTGATCGTCCCTGATCTCCCGCCCGAGGAGGCCGCTGCCGTCCGCGCGGCCTGTGCGGCGCACGGGCTGGATCTCATCTTCCTCCTGGCGCCTACCGCCGACACGGCGCGCATTGACATTGTGACGGCGTGCACCGACGGTTTTGTCTACCTGGTCTCGCTGGTCGGTGTGACCGGCGCACGCGATCATCTCTCGGAGGATCTAGCGACCTTTGTCGCCCGGGTCCGGTCTGCAACGGACAAACCGCTGGCTGTAGGATTCGGAATCAGCACCCCGGCTCAAGCTGCCAGGGTAGCCCGCATTGCTGATGGGGTGATCGTGGGCAGCGCCCTGATCGATGCCATCAGCTACGCCGATGCCCCGGCAGAAGCCGCCGCGCGCTTTGTCGAGGCGCTGCGGGTGGCGCTGGATGCCGCCCGCAGCGCCCCATGACGGCGCGCCGCGCGCCGACGTGCAAATCGGAGCGCTTCAGTGTACACTCACGTCAGAAACATTGAGCGACAATCACGAGATCGGGAACATGAAAAGGAGGGTGCCATGGACGTTTTGGTGATCCATACCAGCCCCAACCACGATGGCCTGACGGCGGCGTGTGCTGCCGCAGCAACCGAGGGAGCCCGGGCCGCCGGAGGCGCAGTCGAGAACGTGCGACTCAACGACCTGGATGTGGGTCTGTGCCAGGCCTGCGACAACGGCTGGGGCACCTGCTTGCCCGAGCACCATTGCCAGGTCTTGGACGGCTTTCAGGCTCTGCAGGCTCGCATCTGTGCTGCCGATGCCCTGATTCTGATCACGCCTGTCTATTACGGTGAGATGAGCGAGTCCGCCAAAGCGCTGACCGACCGCCTGCGGCGTTGCGAGGCCACGCGCGGCGACGCCAGCGGCCTGGCCGGCAAGCCCATCCTAGCCGTCGCCGCCGCCGGCGGCAGCGGCAACGGAATGATTACCTGCCTGGGCAGCATGGAGCGCTGGATCCACCATCTACGCGGCAAGACCTGGGACCTTCTGCCGGTCAACCGCTGGAGTCGCCCCTACAAACTCATCGCCATCCGTGAAGCAGCGACGGCGATGGTGAACGCCCACCAATAAGCTCGCCCACTGGGGCTGCTCCACGTGGGAACGCATCCAACCCCGAGCGCGCAGCAGACGCTGCGCGCTCGGGAGCCTACACCGCAAAGTAGCTGACATTAACTGTAGCCGTGATAGGGAGCGAACATCTCGCCCACGCTGCGCCCGGCGTGGACCCGCTGGATCACGCCGGAGAGCAGTGACGAGACGGAGATCACCGTCATATTCGGCAGTCGTTTTTCCGGCGGGATGGGCACCGAGTTAGTGGTCACGATCTCGCGGATCGGCTGCGAACGCAGCCGCGCGGCAGCGTCGGACGAGAGAATCGGATGAACAAAACAGGCGTAGATATCCCTGACCCCGGCCTCCACCAGCGCCGAGGTCGTGTCGCACACCGTGCCGCCCGTATCGACCTCGTCATCCACGATGATCGCGTCCATACCGTTCACATCACCGATGACCGTCAGCGCCTCGGTGTGGGTGTCCACCCGGCGTTTCTCGACAAAGGCCACCGGGAGATCCAGTTCGGTGGCGAAGGCTCGGGCCTTCTTGGCAAACCCCAAATCGGCAGCTACGACAACGGCGTGCTGCAGGTCCTTTTTGCGCAGGTAGTCCGCCAACAGCGGGAAGGCCGTGATGACGTCACCGGCGATGCTGAAGAAACCCTGGATCTGCCCGGCGTGCAGATCCAGGGTGATGTAGCGGTCGGCGCCAGCACTTTGAATCATATCGGCAACCAGACGCGCCGTGATCGGAATCCGGGGCTGATCCTTTTTGTCCGAACGGGCGTATCCTAGATAGGGGATTACCGCCGTCACGCGCCCCGCCGAAGCCCGTTTGAGGGTCTCGATGAAGATCAGCAGTTCCATCAGGTTGTCGTTGGTCGGCGCCGAGGTTGTCTGGATGATAAAGGCGTCCTGTCCGCGCACACTGGAGCCCAAACGGACAAAGAGGTTCGTGTTGGGAAAGGTGATGACCTCGCGCGGACACAATGTCAGCTCAAGATGATCGGCAATCTCGGAGGCCAGGTCCGGGGATCCGGTGCCGCCATACAGGACGATCTGACCGTAGCATTCGCCATCCACCATAGAATTCCTCTCCTCTGGGATCTCCATCGGCTGACTCAGCCGCTATCTCGAGCGATCAAGGTTTCGACAAGACGATCCACCAGCGCCTGGGCGGCTGAGGCCGGGTCAGCGTCACGGCGCACAATGGACTGCACGGCCATCTCCAGGTCCTCAGCTGCCAGGTGTGTGTCGATGAGCGCCTGAAGATGCTGCTGCAGCCACGCCGCCAATTGGGCGCGAGCGTGGCGTTCCCGCAGCCCCCGCCAGATCCCTTGGGCCTTCAAAGCCTCCCGATGAGCACCCATGGCATCCACCAGCTCGACGATCCCACGCCCCTCCAGCGCACTGGTCTCCAACACCGGCACCGTCCACCGGTCCTTCTGGGTCTCCTCACCAAGGTCAGCGGGTCCACCAGCGTCACCAAAGCGCAGTCCCTCCAGGTGCGCGCTCCGGATGGCCCGCAGGGTCTGCTTGGCTTCAGGCCGGTCGGCCTTGTTGATCACGATGATATCGGCGATCTCCAGCAGCCCCGCTTTGAGGGCTTGCACGTCATCGCCCATGCCGGGCGCCTCCACCAGCACCACGGTGTGGGCGATCTGCGCCACCTCGACCTGTGCTTGGCCAGCACCCACAGTCTCCACCAGGATCACGGGCGTCCCTAGTGCATCGAGCACGGTCACCACGTCCCGGGTGGCTTGGGCGACGCCCCCAGGATGCCCCCGGGAAGCCATGCTGCGGATAAAGATAGCGGGATCTTCAGCCAGGTCGCGCATCCGCAGGCGGTCGCCCAACACCGCCCCACCGGAGAAGGGACTGCTGGGATCGACAGCAACCACCGCGAGGCTTAGGTCACGGTCGCGCAGCTCGCAAGCGACCTGGTTGACCAGGGTGCTCTTCCCGGCGCCAGTGGCGCCCGTGAAGCCCACGATATGAGCCTGCCCCGAACGTGGAAAGAGTCTAGAGAGGGCAACTTGTCCCTCGGGATGGCCATTCTCCACTAAGGTCAGTAACCGGGCCAAGGCGCCTCGGCTGCCCCCCAGCGCCCGCTCAGCCAGCGCGGCACCATCCGGACGGCGTCTACGCCTCCTCAAGCAGCTCCTGCTCCACCGTCTCGCGGATGTAGGCGATGATCGTCTTTGTCTCGGTCCCCGGCCCGAAGACGCTGGCGATCCCCAGTTCCTGCAACGCGACAACATCGTCCTGCGGCACAATCCCACCCAGGAAGACCGGCAGATCCTCGAGGTCGCGTTGGGCCAGCTCGTCCATAATCCGGGGGACCAAGGCCATATGGGCGCCGGAGAGAATCGAAAGCCCTACGACATCAACATCCTCCTGCAGGGCGGCCTCAGCGACCATCGCGGGGGTCTGGCGCAAACCCGTATAGATCACCTCCATGCCCGCATCCCGCAGGGCGCGTGCTACCACCTTTGCACCACGGTCGTGTCCATCCAAGCCAGGCTTGGCAATCAGAACGCGAATCGCCCGCCGCTCTCCTGTCATCAAAGCGACACCTCCTCCATCTCCGCAACTGCCGTGATCAAGCAAACAAGGGGGCACGATCTGGCCCCCTTGACGTCAATTGCTACTAGGTCGCACTCATTCGAAATCGACCGCAGGAAGTCCGATAACTCACCCTAGTTGGACAAAGTCCTCCGCCGGCAGTACGAAGATCGTCGCCTTGTGTTCCTCGGGATTCTGCGGGGGACGACAGGCAGCCTGAATCGTGGCAAAGCACGCTTCGAGTTGTTCTTCTTCCAGACCGATCAACAGCGTGACATTGCCGCGGCGTAGGAACCCGCCGGTGCTCGCGATGCGCGTCATCCGGAAGTCGTTTTCCACCAGTGCGTCTGAGACGTCCATAGCATCAGAGTCTTTGACAATCGCGACGACCAATTTCATCTCGGCTCTCCTCTATAATTGCACAAAGCGTTCCACCGGCAGCACAAAAACCGTAGCGCCACCCACCCGCGCCTCAATCATCATCGGATATCCTGGGGAGAGCGAAAGCTCCACGCCCATCGGAATGTAGCGGGTACGGCTGGGGCACTTCTCGCGGAGCAGGGTGAAAAAGAGCGGCAAGCGCGCCTCGGACATGCCAACCATCAAGGTCACCATCGCCTCATGCAGAAATCCTCCTACCGCATCCAGCGTCGTGACCGGAAAATGGCGGGCGTTGAGTGCCTTCAGGAGGTCCCGCGACTGGCCCCCGTCGACAATGGTGATGGCCATACGATCGATGCTTTCATCAGGCATTGGTATCCCCCGTGAAGTTGCATGTCTATCTCAAGTTCATTATAATGCCTTTGCGTGGTTTTGTAAAAGCTATCGGCCTTGCAGCCGGCAGGCCCGCAAAGGAATCTAACGTGCACCCACCCAAACCGAACGACAATCCGATGCGCGACCCCGCGCCGGCAAGCAGCACCAGCACCGTCGCCGCCGGCGACCTCGTGCTGTTGGTGGGCAACGACCGGAAGACCGCCATCGTGCGAATGCAGCCGGGGATCCAGCACCAAACGCATCACGGGGTTCTCGAGCATGATGCCGTGGTCGGTTGCCGTTGGGGAGAGACGGTCGACACCCATCTGGGCTACACCTATATGGTCCTGCCGCCCTCTTTGGACGAACTCATTCGCGACATTCGCCGTGCCACGCAGATCATCTACCCTAAGGAAATCGGCTATATGCTGATGAAGATGAACATCGGCCCTGGCACCCGGGTCCTGGAGGCCGGCACCGGCAGCGGCGGCTTGACGCTGGCGTTGGCCCGTATGGTCCATCCCACGGGCCACGTCTATAGTTACGAGGTGCGTCCGGAGATCCAGGCTGTGGCACAGAAGAACCTGACGCGCGTAGGGCTCGACGCCGCCGTCACTTTCCAGGTTCGCGACATTGAGGAAGGCTTTGACGAGCGAGGCATCGACGCCGCGATCCTCGACGTCCGCGAGCCCTGGCTCTACCTTGAGCAGACGCACGCGGCGCTGTGCGGCGGCGGCTTCTTCTGCAGCCTGGTGCCCACCGTCAACCAGGTGGGCGTCCTGCTGCGCCATCTGGAGCGGGGGCCCTTCGGCTTCACCGAGGTGGAGGAGCTGCTGCTGCGCCCCTATAAGGCCGTGCCGCAGCGCCTGCGCCCGTTTGACCGCATGGTTGCCCACACCGGCTATCTCATCTTCTCCCGAGCGCTGCTTCCCGACGCACCCCCACCAGTGTAAGCCGGCTACTGTACTGTCCCACGCGCCGCGACGGGCCAGACAACCTCGACCTTGCCGTTCCGCGCCCCCACTACCTGGTCAAACAGATTACTGACAGGACAGACGTGGTTGGGGATCACCGTGACCCGCTCGCCGATCTCCGGGCGACGCGGACAGGCACCGACATCGACGTGTCCGTGCTCCTCCGACATTCCATAGAAGCGGGCCTCCGGATACTCGAGGATCATGCCGTGGCCCTCGAGGCCTCCCAGATCCGAGGAAAAGGTCTTGCTCCCGCCGTCAAGAATGGCGCGCTCCACCGTGGGGCGGCTGACGACGGTGGTGATCACGTGCAGCGCAATCTGTTCCAGCTTCAGCGCGCCAGACTTGAGGATCGACCGGTCCCCATAGACGTAGGTGCCGGCGCGGTACTCGGTGACCTCCGTGCGAGTGTGTGCCTTCCACATCCCGGGCGTGCCGCCGTAGCTCACGTGGGGTATGGAGATATCCTCCGCCGCCAGCAACCCTCGCACCTCGCGGACGAAGGCATCGCTGGCGGCATTATGGGGAAAGGTCATCAGACCGTTGAAGGCCAGGCCCGCCGAGCGCGCGATCAGGCGTGCCAGCGCCGCAGCCTCCGCCGGAGACGGCACCCCGCAGCGGTGCATGCCGGTATCAAACTCCACCAACACCGGCAGCGTCAGCTCAGCCTGCTGGGCGGCGCCCGCATAGCCCTTGATGGCGTAGGCCGAATCGGCGGTCACCTGCACCGGCACTCGGGCTGCCAGCTGCATCAGGCGCCGCAGCTTAGCCTCGCCCAGGATGTTGTAGGGGATGAAGAGATCCTCGATCCCCGCGTCAGCCATAACCTCAGCCTCGCTGACCTTCTGGCAGGTGATCCCTACCGCGCCCGCTGCTACCTGCTTCCGAGCGATCTCAGAGACCTTATGGGTCTTGATGTGAGGACGGTTGGCGATGTGGTGAGCATCCAGATAGCGCTGCAGTCGCTCGATGTTGGCCTCCATCCGGTCGAGGTCCACGACCACGACCGGGGTCTCCAGCGCGTTGACGTGCATAGTCCTATGCCTGCGGGATCACGGCGAAGCAGTCTACCTCGATCCGCATCTTAGCGGGCAGCGTCACGCCCACCGTGGTGCGTGCCGGATAGGGCTTGGTGAGGTAACGCTCGTAGACCTCGTTCAGCTCCGCAAAATCGCCTAGATCGGCGAGGAAAATCCCGACTCGCACGACGTTGGCCCACGACGTACCTGCTTCCTCCAGGAGGGTGGTGATGTTCTGAAAGGTCAGCTCAGCCTGCTCGCGAAAGCTACCGAACTGCATCTCGCCCGTGGCAGGATCAACCGGTCCCTGGCCCGAGACGAAGACCAACGGCCCTTCCGCTACGATCGCTTGTGAATAGGGCCCTTGAGGAAGGGCGCCCTTCTCAGTGTAG
>PWVB01000323.1 GCA_003562365.1 Anaerolineae bacterium | reverse complement strand
GAATAGCGCATGATGCGCATCGGCAGCTCCACGTTCTCGAAGGCCGTAAGGCTCTGGACCAGGGCGAAGGCCTGAAAGATAAGGCCCCCCTCCCGTCTCCGCCAGTGGGTGAGCTGCCGGTCGGAGAACCCCGACAGGTCCTGACCCTCGAAGCAGATCTTTCCCGATGTCGGTTGGTCCAGGCCGCCCATGATGTTCAGGATGGTTGTCTTTCCCGAGCCGGATGGGCCCTTAATAATCGTCATCTGGCCCCGGGGCAGGCTGAGGTCCACTTCCCGCAGGGCGTGCACAGGTTCGGACCCCACATAGTAGGTTCTGGTTACCTTCTCCAGCTCGATAACAACTTCAGAAGACATCTAATTCCTCCCTCCGGTTCGATTCGGCACCTGAAGACCCTCGATCTCCTCTACCAGGTCCCGTCCGATAACCTCGATCAAGTTCAACTTGGACCCCTGCAGGCGAAACTCCGCCAGGGCCAGCTCTCGGGCGCTCATGGCCAACTTGTGCTCCTCCCGCTCGAGATCGCGAGATTTGATCAGCCCCAGCTCCAGGTCGCGTTCGGCCTCCTCCACGCTCTCCAGGCTGCGCTGGTAATGGGTCCGGGCCCGCTCCAGTCCGCGTTGGGCACCGGCCAGCCCGCGCAGGGCTCCATCGACCGCTCGCTGAAGCTCCCGCTCCTTGAGCTCCAGGGCCCGGCGGGCACGCTCCAGGCTCAGCCTGCGGTCCGTGAGGTCGGTTTCTGCCCCGGGATCGACGAGCGCCCTCCCGGCCCAGACGGCGAAAGTCAGCGTCGGTCTCCAGTCATCGATATTGCGCGTCTCCAGGTCGGCGGATGCGTTCAGGCTCCAATCCTGCGCGGCCTGGGCTCGCTCCAGGTCCTTCGCCCGCAGCCTCTCGTCGATGGCCTGGATCAGGTAATCCGCACGGCTCGCATGGGCAATCTCCAGGGCCTCGGCGAGCCCGGTCTCCCAAAGCTCCGGGTCCCGGAATACGAGATCGGGGCCCCAGGACAGATCCCCGCTTTCCAACGGCAGGCCGTCCCCGGTGCGCTCCTTGAGATTGCTTTTCGCCAGCTCTAGGTCGTAGCGGGCATCCTCGAGATCGAGCCCCAGCTCATGGAGGTCCTCCTCGGCGGTGATCTCCTGCCGCAGGGGCAGCTTACCATCCGCAACATCCCGCGCGATGCGCTCCAGCTCGATCTCCTGTTCTTCGATCGCAAACTCCAGGCGCTCCACATCCACCAGCTTCTGAAGAACGTTCAGGTAGGAATCGTAAACAGCGAACAGGAGGCTGTGCTGGCTCCCCCGGAACTCCCGGTTGATCTGCAAAAGCTCCCGCTCCTCGATCAGCTCCTCGTCGGACACCGGGCGGGGGAGAATCCGCTTTTCGCCCCCCAGGTACAGCCGGGTTATATCGTCATACACATTGGTCCGGATCTCCACGTCCTGAGCATGGCTGAAGCCAAGCTTGAGGTCGATCGTCTCCCGGAGGCTGCGCTCGATATCCACCCCGATGCTGCCCCTCGAATCGTGAATATCGTAACTGACAGGCACTTCCACCTCGTACTCGTCAACCTCAAGCTCAAGGAGGCCGGATACGGACGACTGGAACCCTCCCGTGGCACCGGGACGCTTTAGCGTGCTGCCCCCCCCAACCTGCATCCACAGCTCATCGTCCAGATCCAATCGCTCCAGGCTCAACAGCCAGCTCGCATGATCCAGCTCAAAGTCTTTGTTCTCCTCCAGCGCCCGCACCATGCAGTCGAAAACTGTCAGCTCTCCGTCTTGTTCCGCGTGCAGGACCTCGACGCCAGCCAGGACAACCACGGCTACCAGTACGGCTACCACAGGGTGCCGGAAATAGAATCTCGCGTTCATGGGCTCCCCCTACCTTTCGTTAAGTCTGGCCAGCGGTCCAAACGGCTGCCCCGCGGCTCTGAGAAGCTGTGCTTTCGCCTGCATGGAGGAGTAGGTGACATTTAAAGCCTGAAAGCGGGCCTGCTCCGTGCTCCGGCGCTGGGACTGGATGGCACCGAGGCTGATGAACCCGCCCTCGTAGCGCCTTTCTGCGGATTCGAGCTCCCGCTCGGAGCGCCAGAGAGCCTCCTCGGCAAAGTAGATCGCATCCCGGGCCTCGATGTAAGAATAATAGGCATCGCGCACGGACAGGATCGCATTCTCCTCGGCATCCTGAAGGTCCAACCTGCGGCTCTCAACATCCATCTCCGCGCGCTCGATATCCACCGGCGGAGCTTCGTCCTCGATCAGGCGCTTGAGGTGGTCCTGGGTTTCCTCAAACCGCTCACGGGCATCCTGCACATCGCGCCTGTTGTTCATTGCCGATTCGATCATCTCCTCCAGATCGAACTCCCGGATCTCGTATTGCAGCTCACCCTCCAGCTCCTCAAGCTCGGTCTCCATATCGCGGCCCAGGAGGCGGTTAAATCGCATCACTTCCGATGCATAGGAGGCTTCCTGCAGCTTGAGGTTGCTCTCGGCCTTCTCCACATCGACCTCAACCCCGGACCTCTCGAACTCATCCTGGGTCTTCAGGCCGGAAGCCACGCGGCGCTTTGCGATCTCCAGCTCCTGCTGGGCGTCCTCCAGGTCCCTCTCGCGCATCTGCAGGTTGTGCTGGCTACGAAGAAGCGAGATAAAGGAGTTCTTCACATCCAACGACAAATCCTGTTTGACGCTCTCCAGATCCTCGATGGCCCGCTGGTAAGCTCTACGTGCTCCCTCCAGTTCGTCACGTGAGACCCTGTCATCTCCCCGCGCTTCCAGGATCATCAGATCGATCTCCGCCTCTCGGTAGCTGTAGGTGGACCGGATCAGTCGCGGGCTGTTCTCCAGGGCCATATCCAGGGCGTCTTCGAGGGTAAGCTCTCCGGCCG
>PWVB01000248.1 GCA_003562365.1 Anaerolineae bacterium | reverse complement strand
TGCCGCTGAACCCCGCCATCTTCCCGGTGCAGGAGATGATCGGCAACTACGGCGGCAACATCCGCCGTGGTCACAGTGGCGTTGCCGATCGTTGGGGACCCACTAAGCTGGTTGACCGCAATATCGTCTGGTTTGACAAGGACCTAGTGATACAACCGCGGATCATCGAGAGCTGGGATGCCAATGACGACGCTTCGGAGTGGACCATCTACCTGCGCAAGGGGATGAAGTGGTCTGATGGGGAGCCCTTTGACGCCGAGGCCTTCCGCTGGTACTATGAGCACCAGGCGAAGAACGAGGAAATTTTTACGGCGCCCCCAGGATCTCACAGCACACGCGACGAAGATGGTAATCCGGAGCTGTGTGATATGGAGTTCCCTGACGATCACACTGTAGTCTTCAAGTTCGCCCGCCCCAAGCCGCGCTTCTTATACGATGGTGGTCTGCGCAGTATCAACGGATGGTACACGCCTGGGCACCATATGGCACAATATCACGCCGATGTGGTCGAGGACCCGGACGCTTTGCAGGCCGAGGTGGACAGGGCCGGATTCGGGAGCTGGACCGAGCTGTTTGAGGACCGTAACTGGTGGTATCTGAACCGCGACCGCCCGATGGTCTCTCCCTGGCTGGCAATGAACTCGTTGGCCGATGAGATCTTCAGGATGGAGCGCAATCCCTACTGCTGGGCTACTGATCCTGAAGGTAACCAGTTGCCCTATCTTGACTCTTGCACGCACCGCCTCTTTGAATCCCGCGAGGTCTTCAACCTGTGGATCGTCAACGGCGAGATCGACTTCCAGGCTCGGCACGTTGCGCTGGCTGACTTTACACTGTTTAGGGAGAACGAGGACAGCGGTGACTACCAGGTCTTCATAGGTCGATCCTCAGGCCACGTGGCACTGCAGCTCAACCTGGCGACGAAGGACGACAACCTGCGGGAGTTCTTCAATGACCGGGACGTACGCATCGCGATCTCCTACGCGATGAATCGCGAAGAGGTCAACGAGCTGGTCCACATGGGGCTGATGACGCCGCGACAGTACAGCCCGCTTTCGGTCTCCCCTAACTACTATCCGAAGCTCTCCTACGCCCACATCGACTACGATCCCGACCTGGCCAACCAAATGTTGGATGAGGCAGGGTACGATCAGCGCGACCGGGACGGTTTCCGGCTCTTTAAGGACGGCAGCGGGCCGATCAGCTTCACTATCGAGGGGACGGCCGAGCCCGGATCTCCCGGTGAGGATGCGGCGCAACTGATGAGCCAGTATCTGGCCGCCGTCGGCATCCGCGGCACCTACCGCTACTTTGAGCGCTCGCTCTACACCGAACATTTCCAGACGAACGAGATCGAGGCGGCGACGTGGGGTGGTGATCGGACTGTGGTCCCGCTGGTGCCGGGCGCGCCGATCTTCCGCGGTACGATGATCGATCGGCCGTGGGCAGCAGGCTACGGCATCTGGTACAACAGCGCCGGCACCGATCCCAACGCGGTAGAACCGCCAGCCGATCACTTCATCTGGGACCTGTGGGCGCTCTGGGATGAGATCGCGGCTGAGCCCGATCCGGACCGCCAGAATGCGCTGTTTGAGCAGATGCTGGACATCTGGGCGGAGGAAATCCCGATGATCGGTCTTCTGGGTGAGGCTCCGGCCCTGATTATCGTCAAGAACGGTTTCCGCAACTATCTTGACGGTATGGCGCTGGACGATCCTACCGGTGATGAGCACCTGCTGCACACCGAGACTTACTTTTGGGAGAATCCAGAACAGCACACCGCTTGACCTGAGTCCGGTTTTGCATCGCTATACTCTGGAGGGTGAGCCCTCACTCACCCTCCAGGTGCTGAATCCTTAGGGGGATGAGGGACAAGGAATCGGAGGCAGGTCCTCAGGTGCTGTCGCGGATTCCTTGCCGCTTATCTCAGCAACTTAGTGTTGGGCAGGTTTTTCATGAAGGAGGCAGTCCATGATCAAGTATATCTTGAAACGTGTCTTGATGATGATTCCGACGTTGATCGTCATCTCGATGATCTCCTTTGTGGTGATCCAGCTTCCACCAGGGGATTATCTGACTTCCTACGCGGCAAGTTTGCGCCAGGAGGGAGACCGCGTAGATGAGGCCGAACTGGAGATGCTCGCTCGACGGTACGGCTTGGGCCAACCTGCTTATGTGCAATATTATAAGTGGGTGTCGGGTATCATCCTGCGCGGTGACTGGGGGCAGTCGATGGAGTGGCGCCGCCCGGTCAGAGATCTGCTGTGGGAGCGAATGGCATTGACGGTGGCCATCTCAAGCATTTCGATTATCGTCAGTTGGTTTGTGGCGATCCCGGTGGGGGTCTTCTCGGCGACGCACCAGTACTCGGTCCCGGACTATCTCTTTTCGTCACTAAGCTTTATTGGGGCAGGGTTACCAGGATTTATGATCGCGCTGGTGGTGATGTGGATCGCGATGCGTCAGTTCGGACTGAACGTAGGGGGGTTGTTCTCTCCGGAATTCATCGGTGCCCCCTGGAGTTGGCCCAAAGTCGTGGATCTGCTACAGCACCTGTGGATCCCGGTGGTCGTGATCGCGCTGGGCAGCACGGCCGGCAGCATCCGCACCACGCGGGCTAACGTGCTGGACGAGATGAACAAGCCCTACGTGGAGACGGCGCGGGCTAAAGGACTTAAAGAGCGCAAGCTGATCTGGAAGTACCCGGTGCGGGTAGCGATGAACCCCTTCTTCAGCACCGTCGGCTGGACATTGGCGAGCCTGGTCTCGGGACAAACACTGGTGGCGGTGGTTTTGAGCCTGCAGACGATCGGCCCGATGATGCTGCGCGCGCTGACCTCGCAGGATATGTACCTGGCTGGCAGCTTCCTGCTGCTGCTAAGCACTTTGACGGTGATCGGAACGTTAATCTCGGACATCTTGTTGGCGTGGGTGGACCCGCGCATCCGTATGGAGGGCTAGCATGACAATACCAGAGACCGACGCCATTGGGCCCAGCGATGACCTGGATGAGGCGCCGCGACCGGGCGAGGTCGCTCAGGAGCTTATAGAGACGGAGACGATGGAGCTGCCTGAGGAGGAGGAACAGCTTTACGTCGCCGGTCAATGGCAGCTGATGTGGTGGAAGTTCCGCAAGCACAAACTGGCGGTGGTTAGTGCCTTGGTCCTGATCTTGCTCTATGTTGTGGCTATCTTTGCCGAGGTTGTAGCTCCCTATGATCCGTCGACTTACTTCATCCGCTATAAGATGGCGCCGCCGACGCCGATCCGTATTATTGATGCCGAAGGTCAGCTGCGCTGGCCCTTCGTCTACCAGCGGGTGCGCGACCGGGATCCGGATACGTTGCGTGACATTTACACCGAAGACCGCAGCATCCGTCATCCGATCCGCTTCTTCGTGCGCGGCGCACCCTACAGGCTGTGGGGGATCTGGGAGATGGATCTACACCTCTTCGGCTTGGATGCCGAACCGCAGGAGCAGGCGATCTTCCTTTTTGGGGCCGATCGGATGGGCCGCGATATTTTCTCGCGTCTCTGCTATGGAGGGCGGATCTCGCTCTCGATCGGGCTCATCGGTGTCCTGCTGAGCCTCATCTTGGGCATTTTCCTGGGCGGGGTCTCCGGCTACTATGGTGGACGAATCGACACAGTGATCCAGCGGGTGATCGAGTTTATCCGTACCATCCCGGCAATTCCCTTGTGGATGGCGTTGAGTGCCGCGTTGCCGGCGGACTGGCCGATTGTGCGGGTCTACTTTGGGATCACCATCATCTTATCGCTGATCGGCTGGACGGGGATGGCGCGAGTGGTTCGGGGACGGTTCCTGTCGCTGCGAGAGGAGGACTTCGTGCTGGCCGCGCGCCTGTCTGGTTCGGGGGAGATCCGGATCATCATGCGCCATATGGTACCTTCCTTCCTGAGTCACATCATTGCCAGCTTGACTATCGCAATTCCGGGAACGATTCTCGGCGAGACAGGCCTCAGCTTCATCGGCTTGGGGCTACGGGCACCGGCGATCAGCTGGGGGGTCCTACTGCAGGAGGCCCAGAACGTGCGTTCGTTGGCACAGGCGCCATGGGTCTTCTGGCCTGCTGCAGCGGTGGTGCTGACTGTGTTCGCATTCAACTTCGTGGGTGACGGGTTGCGCGATGCGGCCGATCCGTATGCGCGGTAGAGGCGACGAGTGAATGAGCGCTGTGATGATGAGCGACGCCGGTGTAGTTGGGCGAAAGGGTTCTCGAACCTCGAGATCTGATGGCTTGGTAGCGTTTGATCAGGCGACAGGAGTGTGGATGCGTGGACAATCGAGATCTGCTGGTTGAAGTCAAGGATCTGAAGACCTATTTCTACCTGGATGAAGGTGTAGTCCAGGCGGTAGATGGCGCGGCATTCGATATCCGGCGGGGCGAGACACTAGGTGTGGTAGGTGAGAGTGGCTGTGGCAAGAGTGTGACGGCACGGTCTATTATGCGTATCGTGGCCCGACCGGGCAGGATCGTGGGTGGCCAAATCCTCTATCATCGACCGGGTAACGGGAATGGTCGGCAGCAGACGATTGATCTGACGAGCCTGAATCCGCAAAGCTATGAGATGCGCACTATCCGCGGTGCCGAAATATCGATGATCTTTCAGGAACCGATGACGTCTTTGAGCCCGGTACACACGATCGGCGACCAGATCGGAGAGGTGATCAGGTTGCATCAGGGGGTGGACAAAGATGAATCCCGGCAGAAGACTATCGATATGTTGGATTTCGTTGGAATGCCGTTGCCCGACCGTACGATTGACCAGTATGCTCACCAGTTGAGCGGGGGTATGCGCCAGCGGGCGATGATCGCGATGGCGCTCTCGTGCCATCCCAGCTTGCTGATTGCCGATGAGCCGACGACGGCTCTCGATGTGACGACAGAGGCTCAGATCCTGAGGCTGATGCACCGTCTGCAGGACGAGCTGGGGATGGCAATCCTGTTCATCACTCATAACCTGGGTGTGATTGCTCAGATGACGGAAAAAGTGGTTGTGATGTACATGGGCAAGGTGGTGGAACAAGGGGATGTGGACACGATCTTCCACGGAGGGATGCATCCCTATACTCGGGCGTTGCTGGAGTCGATTCCACGCCTGGGACAGAAGACGCGCGATCGACGACGCCTGGCTGCGATCCGCGGGATGGTCCCCGATCCTTATGCTCTGCCCAGGGGCTGTGCGTTCCATCCCCGCTGCAGCTTCATGAAGCCGGGCCTTTGTGACACGACAGCGCCATCTATGCAGGAGGTCGAGCCAGGACACAAGGTCCGGTGTGCAAGGTATACTGAGATCTGGTGATACGGTCCGTTAGTTTGCCGCGCCTGCGACGCTCAATTGCCGTAGGCGAATGGTCGCAGTATTATGCTTGCAGGGCTGAAAGGATATGGTCTGATGTGGGCGGGATATCTGCCGTCGAGATTTCATCTCGGCTGGCAAGCCTGCCCTTATGCATCCTCTAGATGAAGATCCTTCTTGTTTCCCCCCCACATTGGATCCCGACCATGCCGCAGTTGGCATTGCCAACGCTGACTGCGCACCTGCGGTCCCAGAGTATTTCGGTGCTCCAGCGGGATCTCAACCTCGAGGTCTTTGACCGCTTGCTGACCCCAGGGGCACTGAATGCAGCCGCTGAGCGCCTGCAAAAGCATCCACCTGAGGCTCTGTCTACCGCTAAGACGGCATCGGCCCTAGCACAGATTCCGAAGTATGCGTCCCAGGTGGAATCTGCCAAGGCAGTACTGCGTGATGGGCGGTTCTACGATGGGCCGACGAGCCACGCGGCCTTTATGATTTTGGTACAGAGTTTGGGATTGGTTTCGTTGCCGTTCTATCCAGCTTATCTTCAGTTTACGAGCTTCAGGCCGCCCGTTGCCGTCGATCAGAGCACACAGCTGCTGCCCATAGTGGATGATCCACAGCGCAACCTCGTTTATGAGCCTCTCCGCGAAGGGATACTTCCCGACATCGTTCGAGAAGTGCCTGACATCGTCGGTATCTCAATCATTACTCTTGATCAGATGCTGGCTGCGATGACGCTGGCGCACTTGGTTAAAGAGGCGGGATTGCCGTGTCATATCTCGGTCGGTGGTCCGCATGTTTCGATGCTGCGTGATCAGATCCCGCGGGTTCCGGCCCTCTTTGACTTGTTCGATAGCGCCGTTGTCTTCAGTGGGGAGTCGGCACTTCTAAGGTTGGCAGAGATGCTGGATGGGGACGGCGATCTGGCGCAGGTGCCTAATCTGATCTACCGGTCGGGTGGCGAGGTGCGGATGACGCCGGTGGAAGCCAGCTCGGTTAATTCGTCTCCGGATTTGACACCGGACTTCGATGGTCTGCCGCTGGATCGTTATCTGACGCCGACGCCGGTTCTTCCCCTGCTGAGCTCCCACGGTTGTTACCACGGAAAATGTGCTTTCTGTAACGTAGGGTACGGTGGCCCTGAGCATTTTCGTCTGATCGATCCCGATCTGGTGGTTGAACAGATGCATACGCTCCACAGGAGGTATGGGACGCGCCATATCTTCTTTGCCGATGAGGCGCTGACGCCGCGGACGCTCAGGACACTGGCGGTGCGGCTGGCGGATGCGGATCCGGTGCTGCACTGGTGTGGGTGCGTGCGGTTCGATCCCGGGCTCGATCGAGGGCTCCTGGAGGCAGTGGCTGAGGCGGGCGGGCGGATGCTGCTCTTTGGGCTGGAGACCGCTGCAGAATCGACCATCGAACGGATGCACAAAGGAACGCGGCGCGAGATCATGAGCCGTGTTCTGCGCGACAGCGCCGCTGCCGGCATCTGGAACCACACTTTCTTCTTCTTTGGCTTCCCCGGTGAGACGTTGGATGATGCGCAGGAGACGGTCAACTTCGTCTACGCTCATCAAGATACCATCCACTCGGGTTCGCCGGGGGCGTTCTTGCTAGAGCGTTACGCGCCGGCGCAGCAGTCGCCGCAGGCCTATGGGATCACCCACATCGCAGAGCCAGCGGTTCAGGATCTGGCGATTTACTTTGACTATGAGGTCTCCATCGGGCTTGATGAAGCCGCTGCCGACAACCTAGCCTCCCGCCTCGTCGAAGTGCTTCCCAAGAAACGCTTCGGGCAGTATTATATCACCGATGTCTATCGTTTTCTCTATGCTAGCGATCTATGGGAGAAGGGACGGCCAATGCCGCTATGGCTGGCCTGATCTGTCTCGGCAGAGAGAGGTTTGATGAAAGTGAAGAAGCTTCTTGAACAAGCGTTTGTCTTTGTTCTGTGGGCCATCCACGCGGTGCTGGGCTTCTGGATGGTGACCGTCATTCAGTCGGCTCTTTTGACTGCGCTCACGATCTTCTACGTGGGCGATAGTGACTCCTACTATCCGCGTTGGCGGGTTCGGGCCGTGGGGCAGTTATATTACCCGATTGCCGGACTGATCTTCTTGATCTTCATCTTTCTCGTCTATGGATATCTGCAGGACGGACTGCCCGAGCGCGATACGCTGCGGCGCTTTGCGCACGTCGCCGGCATCCAGTTGCTCATCGTCTTTCCTGCCGATCTTTTCCTGTCAGTCGTCCAAGAATCACTGATTGGGCCATTGAGCCGTGTGATCTTGCCCCTCCAGTTGGTTGTTGGGGCAGGGTTGCTTGCTTACTCAATCATAACTCGTCCAAAACGCAAGACCTATCCAACAGGAGGTAGCTAGATGCAAACGCTCACTTTGGACCCACGCCGTGTCGCTGCCGGCGAGACACTTAGGCCCTGGTTGATCCTGGGCCCTTTTTATGAAGATCTGGGTGACCAGGTCGAGGGCCTGACCCTCTTTGAGCGACCGGGAGCAACGGTCGGGAAGACTGTGATGGAGGAGGTGGCAGCCCAGGCGCTGCCCGTATTAGCCGCTGCCCCCCGCGAGGGGGATCACGCCGACTTCCGTGGCCACACCGCCTGTTGGTCCTTGGTCCGCCGCCCCGAGCCCTTTCTCTCGTGGGGGCAGTACAATATCTCCAACCATCTGGGCGCTGCCTTTTTAACCACGTTGGTGCGTCCCGCCAAGCCGGGCACGTATCGGTGGCGACTGACCACGGAGATCTCGTCGCAGGCCATCGTCAGCGTGAATGGCGAGCTTGTTCTTAACACCGCCGAGCAGCCGGTGATGCGACAGGACGGCCTCTACCAGTATGAGTTCGAAGCTGACTTGGATGATGGCGACCATCGGTTAACGGTAGCGCTCTTCCGCCTAGGCCGAATGGCACGGGTGGGACTGCACCTGACGCCGATAGAGGATGAAGTCGAGGCACGCCTCCCGCTGCCGGAAGGTATGACGGAGGAGCGTCGGCGCCAGATCGAGGTGGAGGTGAGCGGCCTGCGCCTGACGCGGGATGTCTTTTATCCTCACCATTCCATTGATGTGACGCTGGCGTCGGCGCCTCAGGGGGCGGTGCTGCTGCAGCTGCTTTCGGACGCAGGCGCGGTGGTGGCGGAGGCTGAGGCGAGCGCCGCCGGCGCGACCTCGCTGTGTTCTGCAGAGGCGCTACCCGATGGTGCCTACACTCTGCGCGCCAGCTGGTCGATGACGGATGTCACCTTCGATCTCAAACGAGCCTCACCCAGAATCGCGCCGGCCGGATACGGACGATACGAGGCGCGTAAGCAGCAGGTGCTGCTGCACTACGCCGCCAACGAGGAGCGCCGCCCGATCTGGACCCAGGTAGCCCGCTATGCCTTACACCAAGCGGGTGTGGCTGACGCACCGGCGGTGGACGAGAATGCGATTCGAGAGACGTGCGAGTTTATCGCGGCTCGCAAGGACTGCGCGGATTTTGTCATCCAGGGCGTCCTGCGGATGATGGCGTGGGAACGGACTCACAGGCCCCTGCTCAGTCCAGAGATCCACGCTATGATGAAGGATACGGTGCTGGGGTTCAAGTATTGGGTGGACGAGCCGGGCGACACGGTGATGTATATGGGTTCGGAGAACCACCGTTTGCTCTTTCACGTGGCCGAGTGGATGGCGGGGCAGCTCTTCCCGACGGAGGAGTTCACTAACAGCCGGCAGCGCGGCCTCTACCACGCAACCAAGGGGCGCACCTATATTACCGAGTGGCTGCGCCAACGTGGCCGCTTCGGGTTCGACGAGTGGCATTCGAACTCTTACTATCCGGTCAACATTGCTCCCCTGCTCAACGTTCACGACTTTGCCATCTACGAGGACTCTAAGCTGCGCCAGATGGCGGGAGCCGTTCTGGATATGATCTTCTTTAACCTCGCTGCCGACACCTATCGCGGTGTGTTCGGTACCACCCACGGGCGTAGTTACGGCATCAATCTGAAGTACCCGGATTTTGAGGGGACGGCGGCGACCTGTTGGTTGCTCTATGGTACCGCCGCGCTTACCGCCGGCACCAGCGGCATGGCGCCGGTCTCGCTGGCGACCAGTGACTACGCGCTGCCGGAGATCCTGCACAAGATGGCGAACGACGATCAGGCTGTGATCGAATCACGCCAGCGTCAGGGATTGGTGCGAGGATCGGCGCAGAGCGCCAACTTCTGCGTCTATCGTACGCCCGACTATATGATTTCTGGTCTGCAGGATCACCGTAAGGGCGAGCCGGAGTCTTCCTCCCACGTCGCGCAGGTAACGTTGGGACAGAAATCTGGAGAGCAACCGGCGGTTGTCTTCTGGTCCTGCCCGTTTACCTCGGGTGAGGGGTCGGGGCTGCGTCCGGACTACTGGTCGGGACATCTGGCTCTGCCGCGAGTCATCCAGGTTAAGAACGTGCTGTCGTTGACCTGGCGGTTGCTAGAGCACACTTGGTTGAGGAAATTCTTCTGGCTGACACACTGCTTCTTTGAACCGGCGCGATTTGACGAGGTGGAGATTAAGGAGAAGTGGGCCTTCGGCCGGGTCGGCGATGGTTATATCGGCGTCTATTCGCAACACGGGATGGCCTTCGGTGATGAGGGGGAGTATGCCGGTCGCGAGTTGATCTGTACGGCGTCGGACAACACCTGGCTGGTCGAGTGCGGCCGTGCGGCGGACTGGGGCACCTTCGATGCTTTTGTGCGCGCCTTAAGCGCTGCGGAGATCGGTCTGACGGATGACGCCCTCACCTACGTTTCCCCCTCCATTGGGCGATTCACCACCGGGTGGGACGTTGTCCCGGAGGTCGAGGGTGAGCCGGTGAAGCTCGACGGCTACCCTCTGGTGGAGAGTGCTTGGGCGCAGGCCGACTTCGGCGCCGGCGAGCTGACGCTGTGCTATGATGATGAGACCTACGAGTTGTGGTTCAATCAATAGAGAGGTAGGAGGAGATTCGAAACGACACACCTTAATCTTACATAGACTGAAGCAGTGCTGCTGGCCACTTCAGAGGAGGAGATACGATCCAGATGTCCCTTGGCTACTTAAACTATGAACTGCAGAATGCCTATGTCCATAACTGGCTGGTGGTCGGTCCCCAGATCGTCCCCGTCGACGCGCTGACCGACTCACCTGCCACGGCAGAGTGGGATGACGCAACTCGACTGGGCCCCGATACACGCCTTGCGATCGCTCAAGCCCTGGCATACCCTGAGCCCGAGATTGGTGATCAGCCAGCTGAGCCGGCGGCGGTGAACGAGGGTATCGTGACCATTGGCGACTACCAGGGTCGCTGGCGCTACGTGCGTTGCCTTGAAGATCATTTCGTTGATCTGTCCAGCGCCACAGGCCAGGGGAACTACCTTCGGGCCTGGGCCTACACCGAACTGGAGAGCTCAGAGGCTCAAGCGATGATGCTGACATTAACCACCACTGGCCCGGCAGATCTGTGGCTGAACGGCCGCCATATCCATCAGAGCCTACACGTGGGCAACGGCCGCCGTCACCAGGTTCTCCAGGTCGATCTGCAGACCGGCCGCAATCAGGTCCTGGTTCGCTTCGGTACTTTTGGTGCTGTGCCGATTCCCTTTCTGATGGCCCTGCGCGTGGCCCCTGTCAACGCCGCTCTTCCCTCGCCAGCTGTGGCCCTCCCGACGCTGGTCTCACGACTCGACCGTCGGGCGTTGCTTGAGGAAGTCTTTCAGGCTGCGATCTCGCGGCAGTACGTCTTCGCCCGCCGCGACACCATCGGGTTTGAGTGGCCCGCTGCCGCGGAGGTCGGATTGCCGCCGCAGGTCTCTATCTCCCTCACGATCCGCATTCAGACACCGGAAGGCAAGGTCTACAGCGAAGCGGAGCGAACGGCGGCCGGGGAGGCTAAGGCAGAGATTAAGCCGGCCTACATCTATCCAACCGGTGCGATGGAGGCGCTGATTATGCCCCGTCCGCAAGAGTACTATGAGGGCAACATGCGGATATCGCGGACTGTGCCCTTCTGGTCAATGGACAACAATGAGTACACGGCAGCTCCTACCGGCACCTATCCCGAGCGGCGTCAGGAGATCCTGCTGGCCGCAGCGCGTCGGGAGGTAAACATCTTCTCCGAACTGGCCAAGATGGCCATCGATCTATGGAGGTTTGTGGATGTCACTGCTATTGAGCAGGCCGTCGCCAAAGTGTCGCAGGGAGGCCCTTCAACGTATGCAGACTTACTCGGTCTGCTGGCGATGGTTTACCGCTTCGGTGAAGCTGAACAATTCCCGACGGAGATAGGTAAGACGCTCAAAACGGCGGTGTTGGGGGCCAGTTTCGATACAGTTGCGGATCGCGCGCCGGAGAGCCAGAAGTTGCTTATGGCAACCTGTGAGCTGTTAGCCGGGCAGCTCTACCCGTCGGACAGCTTTGCTCTGTCGGGGGAGAACGGGGCGTGGCACCAGACGCGGGGGGAGGAGCGCGTCCTGGACTGGATGCGGGCGCGCGGCACCCACGGTTTTCAGGCCTGGCACTCCGACATCGTCTTCGCCGAGACGCTGCTGGCGCTGTCGAATCTGGTTGACCTTGCCGACGCCGACCCCGTCTGGCAGACGGCGACGGTGCTGCTGGATAAGGCGCTCTTCTTGCTGGCCGCTAACTCCTTTAAGGGTGTCTTCGGCGCCAGCCGTGGATATACCTCAGCAAGCGGCTTGCTGGGCGGCTATCTGGAACGCACTTCCGGTATCGCGAAGCTGGTGTTCGGAATGGGTGTCCTCAACGTGCACATCGATGCGCCGGTGAGTATGGCGCTGATGGAACACTATCAGCTTCCGGTGATGCTGCAGACGATCGCCACCGATCTGCCGGAGGTTCTGGTGAGCCGAGAACGCCACACTGCTGTGGAAGCGGCTGCCCCGGTCGACGTCAGCACGATCACTTATAAGACACCCGACTATATGATCTGCGCGGCCCAGGATACGTTCGCGCTGCGTGATGCTACACACGATGCGCGAGAGAGTGGCGACCCGACACATCTCTGGCAGGCTACCTTAGGCCCCGGTGCCACCGTCTTCGTGAACCATCCGGTCTGTGCTAGTCTGGACGACGCACATCCGCAGAACTTCTGGTGCGGCAACGGTGCGCTGCCCCGGGTGGTTCAGTGGGAAGACGCGCTGGTGGCCCTTTACGAGCTTCCCGAGGATGACTGGATGGGCTTCACTCACGCCTACTTCCCGGTCCACGCCTTCGATGAGTATGTTCTGCGCGATGAGTGGGCCTTTGCCCGGAAGGATGACGGCTACCTTGCCATTACTGCGTCGCAGGGGCTAACACTGATGCAAACGGGTGAGACGGCCTATCGAGAACTGCGCTCGGCAGGTCGGCAGAACGTCTGGCGCTGCCAGATGGGCCGCGCAGCGACCGACGGCGATTTTGCTGCATTCCAGGCGCAGGTGCTGGCGCTCCCCGTCGTCTTTGAAGAAAGCGGGGTGCGCTGGACGACACTGCGTGGTGCTGCTTTGAGCCTGGATCCCACGGGCTCCTGTCTCGTCGATGGCGAGCCGATCTCGTTCGAGCTGGATACACATATCGACAACGCCTACTGTGTCACCGAATTTCCGGCGGGCCTCATCGACATCCGCTATGACGATGTAGTGATGCGACTGGACTTCACCGAAAACGCAAGCTAAGCATCCACCGGGGGGCTTTGGCTTCCCGGTCTAGTATTCTCTAGGAGATCACAAGGACAATCTATGAACACCCTCAACTTCGAGAAGATCTCGCGCTTTGATCGCGATGCGGAGCCCGTCAGTGTCAGCATTCCCTTTGCGGCCGGCACGTTAGAGGCCCCTGAGCGGTTGATCATCCGCGATGATGATGCGCTGGTTCCCAGTCAGAACCGTGTTCTGGCTGCCTGGCCCGACGGTTCCATCAAGTGGCTCTTATTGCATCTGCAGCCGGACCTGCCCGGTAACCGGGACAAGATCCTATCCTTCGATATTGTCGAGGACGTACCGACTCCCGATCTCCCGGCGCAGGTGAGCATTGAGGAGACGCCCTTCGGCCTCGGTGTCGATACGGGCCCGCTCTCGTTTCTGGTTCCTAACGAGGGATTCCTGCCGCTGCGGGATGTCGTGTTGGAGGGCGTATCGCTGTGGAACTCTTCCCCTTTCAGCGGCTTCGAGCTTGGATTTGACGGCCAGCGTGTTACCACGGCGACGGGGCCCGTGACGCTCGCTGTGGAGGAGGCTGGACCGCTGAGAGCCGTGATTCTTGTCGAGGGCCAACATCGCAAGGCCGACGGCAGCGGGTATCTGGACTTCAGGGGGCGCATCACGGCCTACGCCGGCAAACCGTACGTGCAGGTGGAGCACCAGTTCATTCACAAAGAGGACGCGCCGGAGCTGGCGCTGGACAGCCTTGCCCTGGCCTTTGCACCTGTCACTGCCGAGTCTGACGCCCCCGCCCCGCCACACCTGGCGCTGGGCCAAGGCTACTATCGAACCACGATCCTGGAATCAGACGCCGAACCGCTGGAGATGGGCATCGATACTGAGACGATCCTCTACCAGGCCAACGAGCACTTCATCGACAGTTTTTACGGCGATTTCTGGGTGGACTGGCGGGATGCTCAGGGTGGGGTGACTCTCTCCGTTTTTCAGGCGCACCAGAACTTCCCTAAAGCGCTGCGGGTGACCCAGGAGGGGATCGTCTGCGGACTCTATCCTGAAGGAGAGGAGCCCGCGCCGCTGCTGCAGGGGATGGCCAAGACGCATCGTCTGCAGCTGCTCTTCCATGGGCCCGACGCACCGCTTGAGGAGAGTAGCGTCCGTAGCCTCCAGTTCCAGCTGCCGGACCGCCCCTCTGTGTCGCGGGCTTGGTTCCGCGACAACAATCCCTGGCTGGAGGTTTTTTTCCCCGAACAGGTTCCCGATCGCCTGATCTCTTTCCTGAACCGGTTGCACGATGGACGACCCAAAGCGCTGGGCATGTTCCACTTCGGTGATGCGCCGGATGCGGGATACACTAACCAGGGACGCGGGCAGGGGCACAGCGTGTTCGTCAACAACGAATACGACCGTCCGCATGCCTGTGCGCTCTACTATGCGCTTACCGGGCAGCGCCGCGTCCTGGATTCAGGGCTGGTGAGTGCACGCCACTGGCTGGATGTGGACTTCTGCCACTACAGCCCCGACCCGTTAATCGACGGAGGCCTCAAGATCCATACACGCTACCATGTCACCGGCGGTGTCACCCCCTCTCATGAATGGACGGAGGGCTTCCTGGACTATTATTTCCTTACCGGGCGCACCGAGGCGCTGGCGGCGGCACGTTCGGTCGCGGAGAACATCCTGCGCCACCTGGCGCGTCCCCATATGCAGACCCCCGGCGCCACATCGGTGCGCGAGGGTGGATGGGCGCTGCGCGCGCTGGTCGGGATGTGGATCGGCACCGGCGAGGAGCGCTGGCGTGAGGAGGCGCGGCGGTTGGTCGGCATGTATCTCGACTGGTTTGATGAATACGGCGCGCTGCTGGCCCCCTACACCAGTCACACGATGCCGCGGGTGACCTTTATGATCTCACTGACCGTCAACTCCTTTGCCCGCTATCTGCTCATCGAGCCCCAGGGTGAGTTGGCCGAGCGCGTAAAGCAGCTCATCGTCGGAACCGTAGACGATATGCTGGCACACTGTATGGGGCCGGACGGGATCGCCTACTATAAGGAGCTGCCTTCGCTGCGGCGCACGTCGCCAACCTACCATTTACTGGAGGCACTGACACACACCTTCCGTATTACTGGTGACGAGCGCTATCTGGAGATCGCGACCCGCCAGTTTGCCGCAATGGATCAGGATACGGGGGTGCGTCGGCGCCCGAAATACGCCGACGACAGTGGGGCCGTTATCGACGGCGAGGGTGGTGGGCGGATCTTCGCTGACAAGTACACGTCGATCCTGCTCTATGCCGGCGCCGCAACACCGTTGAGCCTGCTAGACTGGTACGAGTATCCTTACTGAGCGTAGCACAATGTTGGAGCAACTAATCCATTACATCACTCTGGAGGCGCACTGTGGCTAGGACGAATGTTGGCGCTCGCTGGGAGTCGGAGTTGGATGTCTATTCCGATCCCATCAGTGGCGCGACGGTTCATCAACTAACGGCTTACAAGGGACACAGCAATCACTTCTACTTCACCTATCCGTGCTGGTATGATGAGGGCCGGAAGATTGTCTTTTACTCGGACCGCGAGAATCGCACCAATCTCTTTGGGGTCGACTTGTGGAGCGGTGAGATCACCCAACTAACCGATTTTGCTCCAGCACAGGGGCGGATCGGGGGGCTGAGCAAGAATCCAGTGCGTGAGGAGATCTACTTCTACCATAATAGCGTTCTGACGGCACTGGATCTGGAGACACTGGCGCAGCGCCCGCTCTACACGCGGCCTGAGGGATATGTGGGTGGCAGCTCCAACCCCACGGCCGACGGGCAGACGATCTGTGCCGGGCATCACAAAGACCTGTCGGATGAGATTATGATCGATTTGGGGCACGGTTACGTGGGATTCCGGGAGGTCTGGGAGGCCCACCCTCACTCGACGATTGTCAAGATCCCAATCGATGGTGGTCAGCCGGAGGTGGTCTTTGAGGAGGACTACTGGTTGGGCCATCTTAACTGCTCGTCGAAGCTGCCGAACATCATGACTTTCTGTCATGAAGGCCCGTGGCACCTGGTGGAGAACCGTATCTGGGGGTTGGACCTGGAGACCGGAAAGACGTGGCAGATCCGGCCCAATGCCCCGGACGAGGCGATCGGCCACGAATACTGGCTGCAGGATGGCGAGCACATCGGCTATCACGGTAAGACGGCAGCGGGACCGGTCTACGGCGCCATCCGCTACGATAATGCCAATCAGGTGGAAGCGCCTTTCGAGGGCCACTGCTGGCATTTTCACAGCTATATGCTGGACTTGGTTGTGGGGGATGGCGATGCACAGGATCCTTACCTGTTGCTCTGGCGCTTCAAGGATGATCAGTTTGAGGGACCCAAGGTACTGGCTTGGCATCGTGGCTCCTTCCACATCCAGCGTGTGCACCTGCATCCGTGTTTCAACCACGAGGGTACCCAGGTAATCTACACCGCGGATCCTCAGGGGTATGGGCAGGTCTTCGCTGTGGATGTGCCCAGGTTTGAGTCTCTCCCTGACCTGGAGAGCGTCAAAAAGGGTTGATACGATGCCTTACATCCCCACGAGCCAGAGCGAGCACGGTCGAGACGAGGAGCTGCAGTGGGCGCGCCTGGTGGGCACGCCTGGTGTGGCCCTGATCTTTATCCAGAAGCTCTGTACAGCCTTTCACGAGTTAGAACCGGCGTGGCGGCACGAGATGCTCAGTCCAGCTTCGTTGCCCCATTTTCGTGAACGTCTCTTGGGACGGGCCCGCCGCCTGTTGCAGGTTCTGGAGGTCAACGACCTCGACCAGATCGACGGGGTTGATCAGTTGAAGAGCTTGCTGCAGAGGATCGCTGATGCTCAGACACTAGAGGCATTGGTGCTGCTGGCTGAACCTATCCATTCAGTGAACCACCGGCTGACCGATGGGTTAGAACGGATGGGCTGAACAGGATCAATCGGGGCCGCGGCTCAGACATTTTGAAAGGGGAGCTTCTCTGTCCATCATTGCCGCATCAGTTGCGATATTCAGTGCGCATAACGCCCAATCTCGCCAAATGAGTCCATGCTGTTTGTTATGTAGGCTCTTAGTGGCTTAAGAGCATATATCCGAGCTCTTCAAAGGCACTCTAAGCTTTGGCTGACATCCGGCATACCAGTGTTGATGGCGCACTGTGCCCAGCATCACTGGCGCAGCGGGCTGACAGGTGGTTAGAAAGGGCCCGTCAAGATGTCTGGCCGCGGCTGAGAGAGGTGGATCAGCGATGATGATGTATGGAGACGCTACCAGAAAGGGCCGTCCCTTTGCCAAGGACCCTGCAGTGGTTCGCTTTGCGGATCACTACTGGCTCTACTACTCGATGCCGCCTTTTGGCGCCGGACCCACGCATAACAGCTGGGACGGGCGCCTCGCTTGGCAGCCCAATTGGGGTTGGGGCATCGGCATTGCTCGCAGTGACGATCTTGAGAATTGGGACAAGCTCGGTGAGATCTTGCCGAGTGCAGCATATGAGGAGAACGGTATCTGCGCCCCGGGGGCGTTGGTGTTGGATGGTAGCCTCCATCTATTCTACCAAACCTATGGTAATGGTCCCCGAGACGCGATCTGTCATGCGGTCTCGGGCGATGGGCTGCATTTCTCACGCAATCCCACCAATCCCGTTTTCGCACCCAACGGTGAGTGGACGTGTGGGAGGGCCATTGATGCCGACGTGATCCGGGATGGCGAGAGGGTGCTTCTCTACTTCGCCACGCGCGATCCGACGATGACGACTCAGATGCTCGGAGTTGCAGCGGCCCCGCTTGAGGGCGCGGAGACATCGCCGGTGTCGCGGTTCAGGCGTTCGGCGTGGACTCAGCTTGGTGAAGGCCCGATTCTAAGACCGGAGCTGCCCTGGGAGCAGGAATGTGTCGAGGCCCCGGCGGTCTGTAAGTACGGCGACAGGTTCTTTATGTTCTACGGTGGAGCTTACAACAACGGGCCGCAGCAGATCGGTTGTGCGGAGAGTTACGATGGGCTGCACTGGCAGCGGCTTTCCCGCGAACCTTTCCTGCCGAACGGAACACCGGGGAGCTGGAACGCCTGTGAATCGGGGCATCCTTATGTCTTCATCGATACTGCGGACGATGGAGCGACGTATCTCTTCTATCAAGGAAACAACGATCTAGGCCGGACGTGGTATCTGTCCCAGCGCCGCATCGACTGGGCCGGAGGCTACCCTTATCTGGTCGAGGCATAATCCAGAAGCCAAAAGGGGAGACTGCATGACACTTGTGTCTGAGCGAGTAAGGGGATTGGCTGAGGTCCTCGTCGATCCGGACGTTGATCCGGATGCATTGCATCTGCATATCTCGGAGATCGGGCCGGGTACGGCGGCTCATCCTCCACACACCCACGCGGGCGTGGAGGCGTTCTACATTCTAGAGGGACACGGCACGCTCGCTGTAGGCGAGAAGCAGTATGCCTTGGGCCCTAACCAGGCCGCGGTGCTGGAAGCTACAAAGCACCACGGCCTTACGAACACCGGTGACACGCCGTTGCGGTACATCGTGATCATCAGGAAGTAGACACTGCTGCGGCGCGATGGTGTTTCGCACGCCGCGCTGTCTTAGTAAGGAGGATCGAATGGAAGATGTCTATTGGCCGGAACCACAAAAAACCTATGACGAGCGGCGGCAGCAGTACTTGGCCTTCTGCGCCGCTCAGTCACCCGGAGGCAGAACCGGATTCTTCAGTCAGATCGCGCGCCTGGAGCTGGGCAAGGCGGTCGATGAGACGCCGATTCGCGAGGCGATCGACTTTGTTGACTCGCGCCAGGACTGTTGTGACTTTGCTGTGGGTGGCCTTCTGCGCATCTTGTACAAGTACCGGGAGAGTCCCGGAATTGCTCCGGAGTTGATTGCCGAAATCGAGCGCTGCGTGCTGGACTTTAAGTACTGGTGGGACGAGCCCGCTGGTGACAATCGCCGCTGCTACCACACAGAGAACCATCAGATCATCTTTCATAGCGACGAGCTTCTGGCTGGACAGCTGTATAGAGACCGCCATTTCACGAATGACGGCAATGATGGGCGTTATCACTTGGATCACGCACTGCACCTTATCCGCCGCTGGATGGATTTCCGCGTGCGCTTCGGCTTCAGCGAGTGGCTTTCAAACTGCTACTTTGAGGAGGATCTGCTCGCGTTGGTCAATCTTTATGATTTCGCTGAAGATCCGGAGATACGCCGTAAGGCCGGATCGCTCATCGATGTGATCCTCTTCGAGATGGCCCTGCACACTTACCGTGGCGTCTTCGGCTCCACCCACGGTCGGACATATGCACGGCTGATCAAAGGAGGGCGGGGCGAAGGATCGGCATCGACTGCCAAGCTGATGTTTGGCATGGGGCTGTTCAACAGTCCCAACAGCCTGGGGACGGTGCCTCTGGCAACCAGCGGCTATCGCTGCCCCGAGCTCATTGCCGAGGTCGCTGCAGACCTGGAAACGCCGCAGCTCTACCGTGAGCGACACAGCCTTGATATCGAGGATGCGCCCGCCCACGGTCTGGCCTATGACAGTGTGGAGGACGGGCATCTCTACTGGAGTGTTCAAGACTACCTTCATCCCAAGGTATTTGAGCTCTCGAAGCATATGTCTGAAGCCTATGGAGTGCGTCTGCACGAGGATTATCAGAAACGCTACGATCAGCTCTTCCGTTGGCAAGAGGAGGCCTATGGCGAGATCGTCGATCCTGACATGGACTGCCATGCTCTGACCGAGGTCCACATCCAGACTTACCGGACGCCGGACTATCTGTTGAGCTGCGCCCAAGACTACCGCCCCGGCAAACCCGGTTATCAACAGCACACTTGGCAGGCTACACTGGGCATCGACGCCGTTGTCTTTACCAACCACCCTGGTGCCGACGACGAGACCTCCCGACCCAATTTCTGGGCGGGTAATGGCGTTATGCCCCGGGCAGCGCAACACCAGAACGTGCTCGTCTGTATCTACCACCTGCCAGAGGATGATGCTTTTCCCTTCTCGCACGCCTATTTTCCCCGTTCGGCCTTCGATGAAGTTGAGGTGAGAACGAACTGGATCTGTGGGCGTAAAGGGAAGGGGTATATCGCGCTCTACTCTCAGTACCCATCCCGCTGGTTGCCCGATGGCGACGTGCCAGACGTAGAACTGCGTGTCGAGGCACCGGACAACATCTGGGTGTGTGAGATGGGGCGGCAGGCCGACTGGGGCAGCTTCGCGGCCTTCGTCGATGCAGTTACCTCCAGTCCGCTCCAGACTGAAGGCCTTCAGGTTTCTTATGACTCACCGTCGTTGGGCAATATAGCCTTTGGCTGGGAGGGCCCGCTGCGGGTTGCTGGTGAAGCAATCCCCTTGAAGGACACAGAGCGCTTTGATACGCCCTACTGTCAGTGCTCGTTTGGTGAGCCTGTTCTGACCATACAACACGGCGGCAAAACCGTAGAGATCGTGTTTGAACCCTGGCAGGACGCCGAGTCGGCTGTCTCGCCGCTAAATTAATCCCGAAACTGATCCCTATCCTCACCGAAGTAGGGTGTGGGGATGGGTGATTAGCCGTTGCCTTTCTAAGTAGATCACTATGTCAGCAGTCAAAGTTACCATTATCGGCGCTGGAAGTGTCGTCTTCTCGCTGGGCCTGGTCAAAGATCTCTGCCTGAATGAGGATCTTAAGGGCAGCAAGGTGTATTTCATGGACATCAACGAGGAGCGCCTTGATGTCGTCTATCGGCTGGCCCAGCGCTACGCTGAGGATCTGGGGTCGGATCTGAACTTTGCACGGACGCTGGATCGCGCCGAGTCGCTGCAGGAGGCTGACTTCGTCATAAACACCGCCACGGTGACTCACAATGAGTATTTTATGAAGCGCCGTCGTGAGCTGATGGCCGAGCACGGTTATTTCTATGGCCACACCGGCATGCCCGAATACCATAATTTGCAGATGATGCTGGACGTTGCCAAGGATGTCGAGGCCATCGTCCCCGATGCCTGGATTCTGCTGGCAGGCAATCCGGTCTTCGCCGGCACGACCTTGATGGGCCGTGAGACCGATGTGCGAGTCTGCGGCCTCTGTCACGGACACTACGGCTATCGGCGCGTGGCTCAGACCATCGGGCTGGATCCAGACAAGGTGCGGTGGCAGGCACCGGGACTGAACCACAACATCTGGTTGACGCAGTTCTTCTACGAGGGTGAGGATGCCTACCCGTTACTGGATCGGTGGATTGCGGAGAACATTGAGCAGTACTGGAAGGACCATAAGGGGGATGGGGTGCCAGCGCAATGGTCGCCTTCGGCGATCCGTCAGTACAAGCTCTACGGGCTCTTCCCTATTGGCGATACACCCAGGAGCGGCGGTTGGTGGTTCCACACCGATCTTGAGACGCGGATGCGCTGGTATGGGGCCGGCGGTGGCGGTGACACCCCGGAGGGCCGTGACCGTATCCTGAAGGGCAAGGAAGAGAAGTACGCTCAGATGAAGGCCGCTGCCTACGACGATGAAGTGCGTCCGATCACCCTCTTCGGTGCTGAGAAGACGCGGGAGCAGCATGTCCCGATCATCGATGCGCTGGTCAACGACAATGAGTATCGTGCTCAGGTGAACGTGATTAATGATGGAGCGCTGCCCGGCCTTCCCGACGACGTTGCGGTGGAGGTGCCGGCTATCGTTAATCGTGGCGGCATCCAACCGATCCGGGTCGAGCCCCTGCCCAATAAGGTGATGCTGGAGTGTATCTATCCGGGCTGGTTGAGGATGGAGCAGACGCTGGAGGCGTTGCTCAGTGGTGATAAGTCAATGCTCCTCTACGGTATTCTGGAGAGTCATCAGACACGCTCCTACGAGCAGGCCGAGGTGGCTCTGGAGGCGCTTTTTGATATGGAGCCCAATGAGCCTATGGCTTACATCGAGGACATCCACGACCATTACGCTTGGCCGAAGAACTGGACGCTATGACCATCTCCCTTCCCCCGACACTCACGCCGGGGGAAGGGAGTCTCAACATACGGAAAGAAAGGCTTACTCGTGGCCAACAAATTCGCAGTTGCGGGCCCCAATTCCAAGTACCGGGAACAAGGAGCTGAACCCGCCGGCTTTTGGGCCGGTGTATGGCACGGCGTAATTGTGCCCATTACTTTCTTTGTCAGTCTCTTCAATGATGGTGTTCGGATCTATGAAACGTGCAATGTGGGCCGCCGCTACGACGCCGGCTTCTTCTTCGGGATTGCGATGGCCTTCGGCGGTGGACAGCAACACGGGATCGTGAGGATGGAGGCGCAGGCTAATCAAGAGGGCGAGGGCTGATATGGCATCGACCCATCCCCTTTCTCTCCCCGAGGACTTCAACCCCGATACTCATATGATCGCTAAGGTGACCGAGAATGGGGTGTTCCACGAGTCAAGGCGTGGCGCCCGACTGGCGGCCGACCTGGTGGCAAACGGAACACCCTCTGATCTTGAACTGGCCGAGAAGGTGCTGGATGTCGTTTTGAGCTGCCAGGAGACTCGTCCAGAAGATCCTCACTATGGCAACTTTATGTGGATGCTGGAGGACGACGTAGTTCAGGATCTAAATGCTGTCGAGTTCAACCTGGAGCATCTGATCCCGATGATGCTACAGCATGCTGAACGACTTTCCGCTGCGATGCAGACGCGGGTGTTGGAGGCGATTCGTCTTGGCCTGGATGAGATTCGCCGGCTGGATGTGCTGGTTGCTTACACTAACATCACGTTGCTCGATATCCTCAATACCTGTCTGGGTGGCGAGCTGCTTCAGGATGCTGAGCTTGCGGCCCGCGGAGCCCGCAAGCTGGTGACCTGGATGGCCTTCACGGATCAGCACGGCATTCCGTTCGAGTACAACAGCCCAACGTATACTGCTGTGACCATTCGTGCGTTGGCGCGGCTAGCGGCGTTAGTGCAAGATGCCGATACACGCATCAGGGCCCAGACGGCGCTAGCGCGCGTAGGACTGAGCGCCGCACTGCACATTCACAGTGGGACCGACCGGTGGGCCGGTCCTCATAGCCGTGCGTACCACCCCAGCATCGTCTGCGAGACTGAGCCTGAGGGAGCGCTGCTCCGCCGCTGGATTGAGGATGGTACGCTGCCAGCGTGGCTTGCTGATGCCCTCTCGCAGCGCCCCGAGACGTTCCAGATCGTCGAGACCGCCTGCGCTGAGCGGGACTTAGGGATCACTACATACCACAGTCCCTCCTTTGCCCTCGGCGTGTCGGTCAAGGAGGCAGGCGGACAGTCTAACGTGATGTTAGCGCATTACGGGCGGCCTGGTGCAGCGCGCCCCGGTGTTTTCTACACGCGCTATCTTCTGAACGATAAGTGGCTCGGGGACTTCTATCACGCCACCGATCGCACCAAGTCACGCAATTTGATTGAGGAGGGACGCTTCTACGGCGTGCAGCAGGGTCCGCGGGCGATCGGCCTCTATACGCTAGGGCGGAGCGGCGCTTTCCACAGTGCCAAGGCGAATTTGATCTGGACGCAATGCGCCGAGGTCGATGAGATCTATGTAGGCCGGCAGCGCGTCGAGGACCTGCCCTTTGACGTGCCGCCAGGAGATGTGGTGGTGATCGGCAGCGGGGAGGTGTGGTTTGCCGTGATGCCGCTGACCCGAACCAACTTGGGCCGGGAGGCGCCTATCCGTCTGATCCAACGACAGGGTGCCAATGATGACGGGGCTGATCTGGTTCTGGAGCTCTACAATTACCGGGGTTCGGAGAAGCGCTTCTGGGAACTATCTTGGCCGGGGGCCTTCTATCACGGGGCGCCGCAATGCGGATTCTATCTCGAAATGGCGGAGCGTGGGGTTTATCCTGATGGTGCGACTTTTGCCGAGATTGTCGCGACAGGCACGTTTCTTGAGTACACCGAGGCGCCCTTCACTTATGCCGGCGAAGAGGAGCGCTGCTGGCGGGTCGAGTACCGGCGCGCGGGACAGGCCTTGGGGATCGAGGTGGACCTAATGGCCTGGAAGCTCAAGCAGCGCTGGGGTGGGCTAGATGCTGCTGCGGCCGATGAGTGCGCGGGCTGGCCGATGCTCGATGCACCGATGGCGCGGGAGACGCGAACGGGCAGCGTCCAGGTTGGTGATGCTCGGTTAGCGTGCGGCCGGGAGGCGGGTTGGCTCTTCGCCAGCCCTCAGACCGAGCGGTATGTAGCTGCCTATCACGGCCTGCTGCCCGCCCCCCTGACCCTCAACGTGCCGGGGGGGCGGGTGGAAGTCCCGGCGATGGGCACGGGCACGGTGGTGTGGGATCGTGGCGAGGTCACCGTGGAGGCTGTTGGCTTGACCGGCGCGCCGAAGGTGGTCTGCGATACGGATCGCGCTTAGGGTCACATTATGATCAAGACTCGCCCGCCGCTATTGGAGGTCGAGGGTCTCAAGACGCGTTTTTACCTCGACGAAGGAACTGTCCACGCGGTCAATGGCGTGACCTTCACCGTGCGTGCCGGCGAGACGTTGGGGGTGGTGGGGGAGAGTGGCTGCGGCAAGTCGGTGATGGCGCGGTCGATCCTGCGGATCGTGCGACCGCCGGGTCATATCACGGCGGGCAAGATCCTCTATCACCGCACCATTGGCAACCAGCGAGAGTCGGTTGATCTCACGAAGCTTGATCCCCGAGGCACCGAGATGCGCGCAATCCGTGGGCTGGAGATCTCGATGGTCTTCCAGGAGCCAATGTCCTCGATGAGCCCCGTGCACTCGATAGGCCAGCAGATTGTTGAGGCAATCCATGTGCATAAGGATGTCACGAAGGAAGCGGCGTGGCAGGAGGCCGTCGAGATGCTGGCCAACGTCGGTATGCCGGAGCCGCAGCGCACTATCCAGCGCTATCCTCACGAGTTAAGCGGAGGAATGTGCCAGCGGGCGATGATCGCGATGGCATTATGTAGCTATCCGGACCTTCTGATCGCTGATGAGCCGACAACGGCCCTAGACGTGACGACCGAAGCGCAGATCCTGCAGTTGATGCGCGACCTGCAGCATCGGTTCGGGATGGCCATTCTCTTCATTACCCATAACTTGGGTGTGATCGCCCAGATGACGGAGCGCGTCATCGTTATGTATCTGGGGCGTGTCGTTGAGGCGGCGAGAGTGGAGGACATCTTCCATCGTCCACACCATCCCTACACGCAGGCGCTGCTCCGCTCGGTGCCTCGCCTGGGTCAGAAGGTCCATGGACAGCGCCTGACCTCGATCCGTGGCAATGTACCCAATGCCTATGTTATTCCTCAGGGCTGTCCCTTCCACCCGCGCTGTCAGGAGATGCGCCCCGGACGCTGTGATCGCGTTGAGCCGCCGTGGCTCCAGGCCAGCGTTGACCAGTGGGTGCGCTGTGTACTCTACCAATAGCGATCACGACCAAGCAAAGCCGGGACCTTGAGGGATGGGGACACAACCATCCTCCAGCTTGAAGGGCGAATCCGGGCCCAGAAGGCCGGTCTCGAGGTAGACGGCGTTGGGCAGACAGGCCATCACGTTGAGCTGTACTGGTCCACCCCCGTGCGAAGCATACGTGCGCCGGAAGGCATCAGCCAGCGTGCCGATCTGCAGCATCGCTGTAGGACCGCCGGCCCGGCGCAGATCGGGCTGGATGATATCGACGGCATCCCGACGCAGAAAGCGGGCAAAGTCCATCCGCGTGTAGAGGTTCTCACCGGTGGCGATGGGGATATCTAGGGCTTGTACCAGTGTCGCATATCCGTCGACGTCATCGGCAGCGATGGGTTCCTCCCACCAGGTACAATTCAGGTCTTGAAAGGCACGGCCCCTGCGGATGGCCTCAGCGGTGGTCAATGACTGGTTAGCGTCGACCATAAGGTCGATGTCGTCGCCGATCACCGCCCGCACAGCTTTGATTCGGCCGATATCTTTCCTCAGCGTGGGCGATCCCACCTTGATCTTCACTCCGCGAAATCCTTGGCTCACGGCCTGTTCACAGATCTCCTGCAGGTGCCCGATGCTGTAGTTCAGCCAACCTACCATTGCGTAGGCTGGAATGCGGGTTTGCGCCCCACCCCAGAGCTGCCAGCATGGGACCTCCAGCGCCTTGCCCAGACAGTCCCACAGAGCGGTGTCAATTGCGGCAATGCCAAAGGTCGCCAGGCCGAAGGTGCCGTGATATTCGGTCTCCTGCACCATCGCTGTGTGCGTGGCGCGCACGTAGGCTGGGTCAGTGTACAGGACTAGGGGTTTGAGCTCCTGCTCGATCAGTGCCGCCAGGACGTCTGGGGCACCGCCAATCCGCCCGAATCCAACCTCTCCGCTACCGTTGACACCGGCGTCGGTTTCGATTGTGACCTGGACGGACCCTGAGCCGGGCAGGCTCTGCAGCGCGTCGCGGATCGGGTTGGGGTTGGGCTCACGATGGTGAACTGCGATATGCAGGTGAATGACCTTCACTAGTAACCTCCTTGATGATCGGTAGGGCCCAGTGCGGGCTCAAAGGGGACGACGAATTCCTGCCCCATTGTAGCCCTGTCGCGCAAAGAGGAAAGCACCCGCTTTCTGACGGATGATGGGCCCCGGCTCTATGTCAGCTGGCCCTCTTGCGAGCTGCGATGCCCCTGAGGCTAGCGAATCGCGTAGACAGGGTAGCTGTTCCTGACATTGGTGACCAGAATCGGCTGATCCAGTGGGCGGCTTACTGCTGGACCATCTGATTGTTGTGGGCCTGTCTCATCAAGGCCAGCGAATTGCCAGCGCCGAAGGTGACGTCGGAGACTGCGTTGGCGCTGGCGTTGACGATCCCGGCCAGTAACGTGCTACAGCATCGGTGTTCCCCGTCATAACCTGCACCTGGTGGGACAGGTGCTAGATTGTCTCGCCTGTCGGACGTCTCATCTCAGGGTTATGGATGATCTCCACTCACCAAAGCTTTGAGTAGCGGTCATCTAGGGGTTCATCTTCTGGACGGCCTCTGACAAAAGCTGGTGAGATTCTTTCTCCTTAGATTCACACCTAAGCCTGGCTCCCCTGTAAAAAGGCAGGTATGTCAGCGGTGCGTCCTATATTGTGTTTACTAATACAAAAAAACGGTATATGTAGTGGGTGAGCTGAGGTTCTTCGTACTTCTCGACCTTCTTTCAGTAGAGTCAAGGTTGCCTGTGCCATATCAGGATTGGCGCTGACGACACCGAGTCCTGAGACTGCCATACCGTTGGTGTAGGTGCCTTTCACGACATCAGCATCCTCGCTGTGGCTGTGCAGGAGCTTTCTATCCTTTGCCGCGAGCCTCGATCTGTGAGATGTGCGCTGCGTCTGCCCTGCATCATCAAAGGTCCCTAAGGGCCGATGAAACGTCTTAATCCCTTCGCCTCCTGAGCTGGGCCGTTAGTCTCGGTCTATAGCTGCTACGGGCTTATCTTGACGCCGCCTCGTCTCAGGCGCCGGTCATCTCCGAGGGGATGTTGCTGCGTCATTCACTGGTCATAACGATGTGCATCCACGATAGGTTTCGGATCGTGCATCCCCGTCAGAGACTCGTCAGCTCGTTTCGTTTTTGACAGGTCGGAGTATCATAGGTCTGTTGACAGGCAGAGGCGTCTGACTATCGGTGCGCACCCCACACCAGAGGAGGCTATGATGAAGGGCACGATCACTTATTCGGATGTACAGCGGGCCGAGGACCCGGAGACCGGCGTTGAGGTCACGCGGCTGAGCGACGGTGAGGGCGAGACCAACCATCCCTACTTTACGGCATCTCAGGTGGACCGGGACAGCAGTTTCGTCATCGTCACATCCAATCGGACGGGCCAGCATCAGTTCTACACGCTGGGCCTGTTCGACGGTAAACTGGTGCAGCTGACCCAGGACGGGAACGTGCACAGCGGCTGTCTTGATCAGGAGAACCACATCCTCTACTATTTCGCCGGACATACACTCAAATCGGTGCGGATCGATACGCTGGAAGAAGAGGCGCTGATGGATGTGCCAAGTGGCTTCATCCCTGCTAGCCTCACCTGCACCGCTGATGGACGTTATCTGGCCTTCACCATCGTGGAACTCAACGATGTAGAACTCTGCACCGCCCGTTATGAGCCGGAGTTCTCCGGTGGCTCCAAGGGCTTTCGCGAGAAGTTCTACCGTCATCCTACCAGCCTGATCCTCCGTTATGATACCGAGGCCAGGGTGGGCTATACGGTGACGGGTGACCATCGCCGGATGACCCATGTGATTATCCATCCTCAGGATGAGAACACGATTCTCTTCTGCCACGAAGGGCCCTGGAGCTTGGTCCAGCGGATGTGGATCGCTAAGGTGGCGACCGACGAAGTGTATCCGCTGATTGAGACCCAGCGCCACCTTGAGCGCGTGGGCCACGAGTTTTTCACTCTCAACGGCAGGGTCGGGACCCAGTACTCGTATCGCTATCGTCCTGATATCGACGACTTGTTTCACGCGGACATCTACGTGAACCCCGATGGATCCGACGAGCGCCGTTACTATTATCCTTATCGGCGGCCCGTCCATGTCTATGCCAACGATGAGACGCATATTGCCGTCGGCGACACTGCCCAGATCCTGCTGGAGGATCCTGAGTATCGCCGCTATATCTCGCTGATCAAGTACGATGCGGACAGTCACCGGGCGATCGTCGGACGACTTTGCCGCCATGACACTTCCTGGCGCAAGGCCAGCCACCCACACCCCATTCTGACGCCGGATGATCAGCATGTGATCTGGGGATCGGATGTCGGGGGCACCATGGATGTGTATATGGCGCCAGCAACTTGGGAGGCCTGCATACAGAGCGATCGGTAGGGGTCGATGACGGCGCGATAGCCTGAATCGCCAAGGTGTGGGCGTTGTCCCATCGACCTGCTGCGCTATAATGGCGCTCTGTGTTAACAAGGACACTGGGGGATTCCTGAGGACATCGATATGACGCTGGAAATAGGGGTTGTCTACGTGGTAGTGCTCATGATCCTGGCCATCCCGATGTCGGGATTGTGGCGCTATGATCTTGTAGCACTGATGGCCGTGCTGTTGCTTGCAGTACTCGGCATCGTGCCTGCTGAGCAGGCTTTCTCGGGGTTTGGACATCCTGCCGTTATCACGGTTGCCGCGGTGCTGGTGGTAAGCCGCGGCTTGCAGAACTCAGGAGTGGTCGATGTGCTCGCCCGCTGGATCTCCGGCGTGGGGGACCAACTCACGTTGCAGCTGCTTGCGCTCTGCGGCTTGGTCGCCATCGCCTCGGCGTTCATGAATAACGTGGGGGCGTTGGCGGTCTTTATGCCCGTCGCCATCCGCCTAGCCCACAAAAGCGGGCGCTCCCCAGCGCTGTTGCTGATGCCGCTGGCCTTCAGCGCCCACTTTGGGGGGATGATGACCCTGATCGGCACGCCTCCCAACGTGATCATCGCGACTTTTCGGGATCAGTATGTAGGCGAGCCCTTCCGTATGTTTGACTTCGCCCCTTTGGGCATCGGGATCGCCTTTTTCTGCGTCACATTCATTGCCTTTGTCGGGTGGCGGCTGATTCCTGACCGGAAAAAAAGCGGAGCTGTGGAACGGTTGTTGGATATCGGCGATTATCTCAGCGAGGTACGGTTGCTTCCCGACTCGCCGCTGGCTAACAAGTCGGTGCGTATGATGCACTCGGTGACCGACGCTGATGTGCTGATCGTCGGCATCGTACGGGACGGAGAGCGCTACCCGGCGCCGTCGAGCTTTGATATGATCCAGCCCGAGGATGTGCTCATCGTGAGGGCTGACGTTGAAAATCTTGAAGAGTTCCTTCAGGAAGCCGAGCTGGAGCTGGCAGAATCCAAACCACTGGGTGAGGAGTCGCTGCAGTCCGCGGAGATCAGCTTGGTGGAGGTGGTGGTTGCGCCGGACTCGCGCCTGGTCGGCAGAACCGCGCGCAATCTGAACCTGCGGTGGCGCTATGGGGTGAATTTGCTGGCAGCCTCCCGTCGGGGCTCACGTCTCCGCGCTCAGTTGGCCGATATCCGCTTTCGCACCGGGGATGTGCTATTGCTGCAAGGCCGGCGCGACACCCTGCACGAGACGCTGCAGGAACTGGGCTGTCTACCCCTGGTGGAGCGCAAGCTGCGGCTGAGTCGGGGCGGCAGCCTTTACCTTTCCTCCGGGATTTTCGCTGCGGCGATGGTCACAGCGGCGCTAGGTATTCTGCCTGTGCAGATCGCCATGGCGCTTGCGGCGTGTGGGACGGCTTTGACTGGTTTGGTCAGTCTGCAAGAAGCCTACCAGAGCATAAACTGGCCCATTGTTCTACTGTTGGGGGCAGTGATTCCAGTCGGGCTGGCGATGGAACGCACTGGCGGCGCGCAGCTGATCGCCGATCAGATCCTGATGATCTCCAACTACCTTTCGCCCGCTATGACACTGGCGCTGTTCCTGCTTACAACGATGTTTCTTTCTGACCTGGTCAACAATGCCGTAGCGGTAGTGCTGATGGCGCCCATTGCCATCGGCGTGGGACAGGGCCTGGGCGTGTCGGTAGATCCCTTCCTAGTAGCGGTGGCGATTGGTGGATCTTGTGCGTTCCTCACGCCTATCGGCCATCAGTCGAACGTGTTGGTGCTAGAGCCGGGAGGCTACAAGTTCGGTGACTACTGGCGGTTGGGCTTGCCCATCGAGCTCATTATCGTGGCGGTAGGCATCCCGCTCATACTCTGGATCTGGCCTTTCTAGCCCCAATAGCATCCAGGCCTGTACAAGCCTATGCCGGTAATTGCCTCGGATTTGTCTTCGGGTATAATTACCATAGTTGGGGCGTGGCCAAGTGGTAAGGCAACGGACTTTGAATCCGTCAATCGCACGTTCGAATCGTGCCGCCCCAGTAGCGAGCCGGAGCGCTTAGCTAAGCGCTCCGGCTTTCACGTGCGGAGAAAGTCCGCTACATCGGTGAAATCGGTGGTGTGACATCCTTCGGGCAACGACTGGATGATCTGGCGACCGTAGGTCTTACGCAGCACCCGTCCATCCAGAAGCGCGATGACCCCACGGTCGGTCTCGGTACGGATAAGGCGCCCGGCTCCCTGACGGAGGTTGAGGATTGCTGGGCCGATCTGCAGCTCGTAGAAGGCGTTGCCTCCGCGCGCCTGGATGCGAGCTTCCTGACGCCGGATGATCGGATCGTCATAAGGTACAAAGGGGATCTTGTCTAGGATAACCAGGGCCAGCGCCTCGCCGGGTATATCCAACCCTTCCCAGAAACCTCGGGTTGCGAAGAGGATCGCGTTGCCGGCCTGTCTGAAGCGTGTCACCAGCTCGGGCTGTGCGGTTTCGCCCTGACGATAGCAAGGATAGCGGGGCTGTAGCGTGGGAGCCAGCGCGTCATACAGCTGATGCATCCTCGCGTAGCTGGTACAAAGGACCAGTGCGCGGCCGCGACTGGCCTCCAGCAGCCGCTGTACTTCCTCGGTGAGCTGCGCAATGTACCCGCCGGCAAAGGCCTGACGCGCCGCATCGTAGACCGGCACCAGCGAGCGCGGGGTGTAGAGTAGCATCTGGCGCCCATAATCGAATGGGCCCGGCAACGTGGCGGCGATCACCTCCGCCCCGATCCTTGGCAGACCTACCTGCCTCTGGAACCATCCGAGGTCTTTGCCAACGCCGAGGGTCGCACTGGTGCAGATGACGCGCGGCCAGGTCTCAAACAGCAGCCGCTGCAGCGGATCGGCTACCTCTAGGGGACGGTAGCTTGCATGATACGCATCGGCGCCATCCGACATCACTTTTTCCTCCAGCTCGCAAAGACGGATGTGGGTCTCTGGCTCGGGTCTTGCCAGCACATCGACGGTGGCGGTCACCGCCTCTGCTTGCATCAAGATCGCGTCCCGATCGCCTTCCGCCAGCGAACGGGTGTGCGCCAGCGCGCGCTGCAGTTGCTGCAACGCAGCCCAAAGCGCCAGTCCATCCTGGAGTTCGCCCACCAGGGCCCATCGGGTAGGGCGACGGGCATCATGGGATTGGCCAGGCCGTTGTCGAGCCAAGGCGCGGTAGAAGACCTCGTAGCTGGTGCTTAACTCGTCCAGAAGCTCCTGGTCTTCGACTGCTTCGCGGACCTGTGGCAGGTTGATCAATCCCCAGAACTGATCCTGCCCCAGTGCTAGCGTTAATGCATCAACGGCGTAGCGAGGTAGCTGGTGGGCCTCGTCGATGATTAACACCGGCCGGACGGGTAGGATGTGATTTTCGGCCAGCAGTGCGTTGTGACAGAGCAGCGCGTGGTTCGTTACAACCAGGTCAGCTTGGATTGCCTCCCGCTTGGCCTTCTCGTAGAAGCAGCCTGAAAAGTGGTCACAACGGTGCCCATGGCACTCCCGGCTGCTCACGCTCAGGCGTGCCGCCAGACGCGACGGCAGCCGCATCAGCTCCATATCCCCCGACGGTTCCTTCTCCAGTGCCTCGGCAGTTAAATCCGGCTCAGGCTCCAGGCCAGGTAGCCCTCCGATGTTTTTCATACGATCCAAGCGCAGCGCACAGACGTAGTTGCTGCGCCCCTTGAGCAAAGCGGTTGTGACCGGCTGGGGCGCGACCCGCAGAAGGCGCGGGATGTCCTTTTCCCAGAGTTGGTTCATTAGTCCTTTATTGGAGGTGCTGATGACCGCCGAGGTGCCGGACCAGAGCACCGGTACCAGATAGGCGAAGGACTTGCCGATGCCGGTACCCGCCTCAAGCACGGCGTGCCGGCGGGCTTGCAGAGCCTCGCGCACCAAGACCGCCATCTGCACCTGTCCCGTGCGGGGACGATAGTGTGCGCCCAGTGCTTGAGCCAGCGGCCCCTCCGGGTCAAAGACCTGGGTGATCGGGGGGCAATGAATAGGCCGGTCAGCGGTAGCGACATCCATCCCTCCGAGACTCGATCTATCTTCCAGCCTACAGGGTCCACGAGGCTTGTCCGATCGATCACCGACCTCTGCTGTTCCGTCTCCATGCTGGGCTACCGGTGAAGATGTCAGCACTTGCCCACCGACGACCACGGCCGGTGCAGTCTCGTCCATTCCCTCACGGGCTGTCGGAGGCTCCGCTG
>PWVB01000122.1 GCA_003562365.1 Anaerolineae bacterium | reverse complement strand
GAAAGGGTGTTAAAGCTGGTTTCTCGGCGTAGGACAGACCATCGCGGGCCCTGCACTTCAACTGGCCACGCATCAACGCAGAAGCACAAAAGGAGAACCTATGTCTGCAAAAGTAAGTGCATCCGATTTTCGTGAGGTGCGTTGGTACGGTCAATGGATCTGGGTCCCTGAGGACAAGGTTGAGATAAGTTGGGGGATCAGCCTCGCCGATCAAGAAGACACACGCAAGGAATCGAACGGGTTGTTCCGCAAGTCGTTCATCCTGGATGCCGTCCCTGCCCGCGTCCCCGCGCGCATCACCGCGGACTCACGCTACGTCCTATACGTCAACGGCCACGAGGTCTCTCGAGGACCAGTGCGTAGCCAACCGCGACGGATGATGTATGACCTGTTTGACCTGGCTCCAAACCTAAGGGTGGGCGAAAACGTGATCGCAGTCCGCGTGAAATTCTACGGTCGGGCAAACTCTTTTTATATACCGGCAGTGCCTAACTCTGGACTCGGCAAGACCGGTGCGCTGGTATTCGAAGCCAATCTCGGTCCACCAGGTTGGCTGGTAAGCGATGTCACATGGAAGTCGACCAAGAGTTATGCCTGGCACACCGCCGATGACGCAGGCTCCGACACGATTGGCGGGGGCGTGCCGGTGGAGGTGTTGGACGCTCGCAAACTCCCCGTGGGCTGGACGAAAGATGAGTATGACGATAGCGCCTGGGGAAAAGCCCAGGTGTTGCGTGCCGTCCACATTGGAGGATTCGCCAGGTCGCAGCCACCTACCGACCCCTACGGGCCCCTCTATCCGCGCCCGATCGCTCAGTTGGGCGGCGAGGTAGTGATGCCGGTCAGCATGAGGGCCGAGCGCATCCAAGACACGGTGGATCTGTCGATCCCGAAGCCAGCAGCCCGCGTGGCTTCAACAATCAGCCAGCCGTCCACTTGCGCAACTGCTGATGAATTCCCCCACAAGGTCGAGTTTGGCTCAGGTGGTGCGCGCCTGCTCCTCGACTTCGGTCGGGTCGTGGCCGGGCTGGTGCAACTCAAGGTGACTGCTCCTGCTGGAGCGATCTTCGACCTTTGCTACGTCGAAGACCTACTGACTGGTAACGAAGGGGGCTTTCTCGGACCGCATAACGGCAGCCGCTACATTGCGCGAGGCTTTGACGATGACTTCGAAGCGTTCGATACCAACGGGCTGCGCTTCGTCTACGTTCTTATTCACGCAGCCGCCGGTCCGGTGACCGTGAACCGGCTGGCCGTCCGTGAGATGATCTACCCTTGGACACCCGGCGCTTCATTTGAGTGCTCCGACGCCGAGCTGAATCGGCTTTATGATGCCGGCATCCGCACGGTTAACCTGAACTCCCACGATGCATTCCTCGACTGTCCCACCCGCGAGCAGCGCGCCTGGGTGGGCGACAGCGTAGTACATCAGATGGTGCACCTAGCCACCAACGTCGACTGGCGTCTGGCCTGGCAGTACCTGAACCTCAGCAATTCACCGCGCTCAGATGGCATCCTGCCGATGAGCGTCGCGGGTGAGATCGAAGCTGGTCGAGGCATCACCATTCCTGACTGGGGTCTGCACTGGGTTCACGGTGTGTACAACCTGTACCGCTTCGTCGGCGACAGAGAACAGGTGAAGTCCTACCTGCCAGTAGTGGAGCGCATTCTACGCTGGTATGTCCCTTACCAGACCCAGGCCGGTGTGCTGAAGGATGTTGTAGAGTGGAACCTAGTGGACTGGGGCGCGCTTTTTGTCGAGGATACTAGCTCAATCCTGACGGCCATCTGGGCGCGCGGGCTTAAGGAGTTTTCCGAGATGGCTAGTTGGTTGGGAGAAAACGCCAGCCGTGCATGGGCCGAGGGGCTGTATGAGAAGGCGAAGATCGGCTACGAGGTGTTCTGGGATGAGCGACGGGGCACCTATGTTGATCACATCAAGGATGGCGTCCAACAGAAGCCGATCAGCCAGGTGGCGGGTGCTTTGGCGGTCATTTCCGGATTGGCCCCTTATGAACGCTGGACCCGGATTATGACAACAGTGACGGATGCAGATCGATTGGTGGTTCGTTCCTGGACCGGGGGCAGCAGCGGTGAATACTCCGGGGAGAAGATCCAGAAGCAATTCATGGGTATCTACGAGGCTGACTGGGATACCGACAACGAGATCGTCATCGGCCAGCCGTTTATCAGCTATCTTGTGCATGATGCGCTAGCGGAAGCCGGACTCACGGACAAGTTACCCGAGCTCTACCGGCGCTGGAGTCAGTTCTTGGAGAATGGCTATGACACCATAGGTGAGTGTTGGGGCTGGGGGACCCACGTGCACGGTTGGAGTTGCACGATCACCAGGGACATGGTGTTCTATACTTTGGGCGTGACCCCAGCCGAACCAGGCTACACCACAGCACGCATTGCGCCGCGCCTCGGTCGTCTGGAATGGGCTAAGGGTCGGGTGCCCACGCCCTTTGGGCTTGTTACCGTTGAGGTAACAGGTCCGAGCGTTATGGTCGACTCCCCCATCCCTTTCCTGCTGGACCTGGAGGGGAGTCCGATTCAGGAGTTCGAGGCCGGCCGGCACGAGATTTAGGATCGAGGCTGGGGATTCACTGTCCCTCTTCCCAGCAGGACAACGGCTGAAGCGTTCAGACCTAGTGCAGCAGGTGTGCCAACCACCCGGTCCCATTAGTTTAGATGGGCCTGGGTCGGTGGTTAGCTGATCCCAGTAGCCGCGCCATCCTGCCCTGCTCACAGACTTTCTGGCAGGTCGTGCAAGATAGGCTCTCGTCTCAAGCAGTAGGATGTATCGCACTAGGGGTTGGGGGCGTTCACCCTGCGCTAGCGCGACGGTTGAACGCCCTCATCAATTCAAAAGCGATTGCGGAGCATCCTATGCCCGCTGCAGACTACCGGTTTCAGCTGCTGTTGACCCTTCTCCAGCCAGCTCTATACTTCGTGCTGTGAAACCGCTGATTGCCGTCGACAGTATTACCTATACCTATAAGCCAAACACCGGCGCCTCAGTGCCTGCATTGCGGAAGCTATCGCTGCAGATCGCCGCCGGTGAACACGTGGCCATCGTCGGTGCCAATGGATCAGGAAAATCCACCCTGGCCCGCCACCTCAACGCGCTCCTGTTGCCTGACACCGGCACCGTGCGCATCAACGGTCTTGACACCCGCGTTACAGCACATCATCCCGAGATCCGTCGTCTGGTAGGTATGGTCTTCCAGCGTCCCGAGGACCAGACGGTGGCCACTCTCGTAGAGCACGACGTGGCCTTTGGCCCCGAGAATCTGGGACTGCCGCCCGCAGAGATACGTTCTCGGGTTCAGCACGCGCTGCTAACGGTGGGGCTCTGGGAGCATCGTCAGCGCCCGCCCCATATGCTCTCGGCTGGGCAGATGCAGCGCTTGGCTCTGGCTGGTATACTTGCTATGCGTCCCGATTGTATCATCTTCGATGAGGTTACAGCAATGCTCGATCCTGAGGGGCGCCGCGCAGCCCGCACACTCATGAAAGAGCTGCACGCCGAGGATATCACGCTGATCCGCATCACGCACCTAATGGAAGAGACGTTGGATGCCCAACGGGTGGTGGTGCTGCACCGCGGCGCCGTTGTGATGGACGGCACGCCGCAGGAAATCTTTCGCGACGCTGGAAAGCTACAATGTCTCGGGCTCGATGTACCACCCGTCGCCAGGCTCGCTGATGCGCTCCGGCGTCACGTGTCCGGGCTGCCCGAGAATGTACTAACGGTAGCGGATCTAGTTGATGCCCTGGACCGCATACCCCACCACACCACATCCTGCCACAATCCACCGTCGCTGAGCCCATCGCCCCAGGGCCCCACCCTCATCGAGAGCGCGGGCCTCGGTCACATCTACATGCGTGACACTCCATTCGCCCACCGTGCCCTGAAAGAGGCTAATCTGATGGTGCATGAAGGCTGCGCCCACGGTCTGATCGGCGCCACCGGCACCGGGAAGTCAACACTGCTGCAACACCTTAACGGGTTGCTCAAGCCTCAGGAAGGCACCCTCAATGTCATCGGCTACCCATTGCACGAGCCCCAGACCGATGTTCGTGCCGTGCGACAAAGGGTTGGTCTCGTCTTCCAAACGCCGGAGACGCAGATATTTGAGCAGTACGTTGGCGATGAGATCGCCTATGGTCCCCGGTTGACCGGCCTTGTCGGCGCAGCACTTCGCGACCGTGTACGTTGGGCTATGGCCTTAGTCGGGCTCGATTTTGAGGCCTTCAAGGACCGCTTCACCTTTGCCCTCAGCGGCGGCGAGAAGCGCAAGGTAGCCCTCGCCTCCATTCTGGCGCTGCAGCCGCGGATCTTGCTGCTGGACGAGCCAACCGCTGGTCTCGACCCAGCTTCCCGACGGGACCTCATCGCCCGGCTGAGGACCCTGAGCTGCCCCAGAGGAGGCCCTGCACCACTTGACAGCGGCGCTGATCGCAGCGATAGGCCGGAGATGACGCTCATCCTGTCATCCCACCAGATGGAGGATATCGCCGATCTCACCGAGGAGCTGACGGTGATGGCCAACAACACAACCGTCCTGCATGGGTCGATGACACAGGTCTTCTCCCAGCGAGAACAGCTGCAAGCCTGGGGATTGGAGCAACCCGTCGTCATCCGGCTTGCTGATGAACTCCGCGCTCGCGGTTGGTGCCTGCCAGAGGTCATCGCGAACCAAGAAGACTTGCTCGCTCAGCTTCGTTGTCGTCTGGCGACACCTCGATGAGCGAGTTTGAGTTTCAACGGTTTATCGCCATCGGGCAGTATCTGCCCACCGAGTCACCTGTTCACCGCCTAGACCCTCGGACGCGTCTTATCGGAGCCTTGCTGATCCTGATTGCCGTGACCGCCGCCCCCAACCTACTCGGACTGGGAGTGGCGCTAGTCGGCATCGTGGGCATCACGGCGCTAGCCCGCGTACCGCTCGGCTATGCCCTGCGTGGGTTACTGCCGCCGTTGCCTTTTATCATCTTCTTAGCTGTCCTGCAAAGTCTGCTCGGCCCTGCCGGTGATGATATGGTACCAATCTTCGCTTGGGGGCCGTTCCATCTCTCCGTAACCAGTCTATTGAATGGTGCAGCAATTCTGCTGCGTTTCCCTGCCCTCATCCTAACTATCACTGCTTTCTCGGCAGCTACCTCGACAACGGCCATTGTCCGTGGATTGGATGCTCTTCTGCGGCCTCTGGCAAGCCTGGGGTTGCCAGCCCAGGACCTCGTGCTGATGGTGCAAGTCGCTTTACGGTTTCTGCCTTTGCTTGCCCGGGAGGCCGAGCGTATCGCTAAGTCTCAAGCCTCACGCGGCGCTGAATGGGGCACCGGCCGCGGCAAACTCCTTCGACGGGTACGCCAGGCGCTGCCCATCCTGATTCCTCTATTCCTCGTCAGTCTACAGCGCGCCGAGAATTTAGCCCTGGCGATGGAGGCCCGAGGGTATCGCAGCCAAGGAAGACGCTCTTCGATCATCACCCTGCGCTTCAGGCTGGCCGACGGCTTGGCGCTGACAGCCTGCCTGCTGCTGGCAACGCTCGTGCTGCTCATGTGAGTGCCGGCAAACAGCTACGGCCAGCATTTCCGGCTGAGTGAGGCATCCGGGCTCACCAGATACCCAAACTACGCGAATGCTCACGGCGGCATGTTTTCCCGCCACTACTGCCATGCTAGAATAACCCCACTAAGCCAACCGACTATACAGAAAAGGGCAACCCGTAGTCTTTTCGTGGAGGAACGTTATGACTACAACTGAACGCGATCCCTGGGTCGATGTCAGGACCTATCATGGTTTCGCCGCTGATCAGGTGATCTCGGCGTTACAGAAGGAGATACGGCGAGGGCGGACCGAAAACGCCGCTTTGTTGGCATACGAAATGGTGATCACCAGCCCAGCGCTGGAGGACTACCTCTGGCAGCGACTGAGGGTGATTTCGGTGGAGGACATCGGCTTCGGCGACCCTCAGGCACCAGTGGTGATCAATGCGCTTGCGCAGATGCTGGGAACCTTCGACCACAGCCTGGGAGAGCGTCGGCTCTTCGCGATCCACGCAGTGCGTTACCTTTGCGCCTGCCTCAAAGACCGCAGCAGTGACGAAATGGTTAACTGGATCATCCGCGGTGTCGCCAAAGGCACACTGCGGCCCAAGATTCCTGACTATGCACTGGACAAGCACACCGCGGCGGGTAAAGCGCTCGGTCGGGGCGATCCCCACTTCTGGCAAGAGGGCGCTCGACTCGATCCTGAGCTCCCTGACCGCGACACCACCTACCGCGGCCGGATCTTGGCTATGCTGGACGATGTAGACTGACCGTCCGTGGTTTCGCGAGAGAAGCGCACAAGGCTACCAACCACAGCGTCCAAGCGGCCTGGATGGATTGAGCTAGTAGCCGGTGCCCGACTGCGGCTCTTGAATGATCTGCTAACAGCGGTCCCGAGAGCTGCAGGAGCAACGGTGGCCCACCAGGCGCGAATCTGCCAATGCCAACTATCGCCCGTTACGGCGGGATGGCTTATCCCTTACACTGAACGGTGATGCAGTTGACCAGAACGTCCTTTATCACCTCGGTCGAGACCATAGGCCACTTGACAGCGGCCCTTGCAGCGACAATCATCGCCGCGCTGGAGTCTGCCGGGGCAGCAAACCCGCAGCCGGAACAGACGAAATCGTCACGGGCAGGACAGTTAGAGGGGTTCGTGTGACCACAAACGGAGCAACCCTGAAAGGTATGGCGAGCAGCAACCAGTTGGACGTAGACGCTAGCCAGGGCCGCTTTGTAGGACACAGACCGGCGCATTGGACAGCAAGGCCAGTTGTGCCGCTGGTTGCGCTGGTCGGGTCTATCCCTGGTCCGTTGGCGAAGACCGCCCAAATGCTCCAGAGCGATACCACGCCCGGTGCGAAGCACGGTTTCAGGGCCTTGCTGATGCAGTGGTTGGTTTCGATTTGAAAGCGGCACGGTCGGCCCGACAGGTGTTTGAGTCGACGCTTGGCGCGCTTGATGCCTACCGATGGCAGTGTGGTGCGGCGCTCAGCGTACTACTGACGCTGGTGCTCCAGGTGTTCGTCTCCGCCGCTGATGGTAGCGACCGTGACGCCACCCAGACGGACGCCCAGCCAGCCCTCCGGGTCATCGGGATCGGGCGTCTCAATCTCACCGACCTGGTGCAGATAGAACGTGCCTGCCTGGAGCGTGTTCTCGAGCTTGACCTGCGCGATTACCTTCACGATGGCTCAATTCTTAAAGATATTCAGACACAGATGTTCGACGTGGCAAAGGCCCTAGCTTTACTCGCTGTAGCGCGGGAGAGTTGCGGCGCTGACGTGCCGGGCGGTGCCAATGTAGGAGCTTTCAGCCCCAAGCGGGGCTCGATGGCCCCTATATCGGCGCTTCCGGTGAGGAAACGTCAGCAGCAGCAGCAGGCAAGAGCTGCGGCCTATGAATCGGCGCACAGAGTTGGCAGGCGACCCTTTGGGCGGGCAGGACACGAACAGGTGGACGTGACCTCCCAACCCTTCCAGTGCCAGGTCGTCAACGTCGAGTTCTACAACGACCTCGGAGCAGCTGTCTTCCAGGCCCCTGGCGCCAGGACCGCCAAGACCTTTGTGACAACGGCGCACAACCCACAAAAGAGGGGCTTTGATCTGGTACCTTGTAGACACGGTGAGCTCTATGGCTGACTTGGGACATCGTGAGATGTTGCTACAGAAAGGAGAAGGCGCTTTCCTCCACCCGCTGCAGCGGGTGGAGGAAAGCGCCGAATATCGATGAGAACCATCAGGCAGGCGAAGCGCGGCCCACAGCCGCACACATACATTCCAACGGCGGGAGCCGGACGATGACGCAAGATCACGCGATCGGCGATGAGACACACTACGAGCAGCTCCATGAGGTCTACGGTATCCATATCCGCCTAGCACAGTATCCCATCTTAGCACCCAGAATCCGTGCCTTGATGCGCCAGGAACTCTTTGCCAAGGGCATCATCACACCTCGAGCCTTGGAGGATGAGGTCCGCCAGAAGGCGATTCTCTCCCAGCGCCGCGAAGGATTGGCTGATCCCTTCGGACAAGAGTCAGAAAGGGTCTGGCAGGAGCGCATGTCGGTGATCCGCGACCAACTGACGGACTTCTACTTCGCCTATAACTTCCCCCCGGAGCGGCTCAACGACCTCATCCAACGCACCCTGCAGGAGGTCGCCGCCCCCAAGGACCCCTCGCTAACGCTCTCGTTCAACCCTGAGCTCGCGCCGACGGATCTGCTCTTTGCGCAAGGAGAGGCCTACGAGGCCCTCCCGCCCGAGCAAAGGCGTAGGGTGCAACACCATCTGCGCGAGATTATCGTGGTATTGATCAAGGGTATGCTCAGTGATCAACTCGAGTACATCGGGATCGCCAAGGAGCTCTTCACTGTTAAGGATCTGAAGGCACTCCGCCAGCATCTGATTGGTCGGGGCAAGATCGGTGGCAAGGCTGCGGGGCTGCTGTTGGCCCGTAAGATCCTGGAGATTATTGAAGAGCCAAGCGAGGCGATAGACTCTGAAGCCGGGTTCGACATCAGTCGCTGTGTAGAAATTCCCGACTCCTACTTTATTGGCGCCGATGTCTTCTACGACTTCCTTCTTCTCAACGACTTCACTCATTATATGAACCAGAAGTATCGGCGCAGCGAGGAGATTACCGCCGATTACCCTGAGATTCGCCGAGCGTATATGGCAGGTCGGTTCCCAAACGAGATCGCCGACGCTCTGCGCACACTCCTAGCAACACTGGGCGATAGCCCGCTGATTGTACGTTCCTCGAGCCTTCTCGAGGTCCACTTCGGTGCGGCCTTGGCGGGCAAATACGCGAGTGTCTTCTGCGCCAACCAAGGATCACCGAAGGAGAACCTGGGCGCGCTTCTGAGGGCCATCGGTCGCGTCTATGCCAGTACTCTGAGTCCCGATGCTCTTCTCTATCGCCAGCAGATGGGGCTGGTCGACTATGACGAGCGGATGGCTGTAATGATCCAGAAAGTGGAGGGCGAGCGCTATCGCCATTACCTTTTCCCCGCGGTGGCTGGCGTCGGCTACAGCCGAAATCCGATCCGATGGAACCCAAAGATCCGGCGCCGAGACGGCTTCCTGCGCCTTGTCACAGGCTTCGGCACTCGCGCTGTCGAGCGTGTTGCCAACGATTACCCGCGTATCGTTGCGCTCAGCCATCCCAAACTAAGACCTTTCGTCGGACCTAGCCAGACTCGCAAGTATTCACAGCGGTATATCGACGTCCTCGATCTGAAGGACAATCGGATGAAAACCCTGCCAATCTCTGAAGTTATACAGCACGACTATCCGGAGTTGCGCTATCTGGCCACAGTCGACAAAGGGGGCTATCTAGTCCCCATCTTCGCCCGACTCTCTTCTAGTGAGAGGGGACACTTAGTCTTCACCTTCGACCAGTTGGTCAAGGACAGTCGCTTCATAGCGCTGATGAGCAGCGTATTGCGCAAACTGGAACGCCATCACCACTGGCCCGTCGACATTGAGTTCACGGTCGACATTGAACCAGGTCTGCCCCACCCATCCTACACGCTGCACCTGCTGCAATGCCGACCCCAGGTCAGTCGCAAAGAGCAGCAGGCCGTCGAGATCCCAGACTACGTTGCCCCAGCGGATCTGATTCTCCGCACCACCGAGTTGGTGCCTCACGGTGTAGTCTCGGACATCCGCTACATCGTCTACGTCAAGCCTGAGGCTTACCAGCGCGCCCCGGCACCCACCGTCAAGCTAGAGATCGCCCGCGTCGTGGGACGGCTCAACGAGCGGCTTGCAGGCTCAACGTTTATCCTTATCGGGCCGGGTCGCTGGGGCAGCTCCGAGATCGACCTTGGCGTCAAGGTCAGCTACGCCGACATCTACAATGCTAGGGTGTTGGTAGAGGTGGCTCCCGGTGAGAGCGGTATGGGAAATGAACCATCCTACGGCACGCACTTCTTCCAAGACCTCGTAGAGGCCGGTATCTATCCCCTACCTATCACTCCGGGTGCTGGAAAGTCCTTACTCAACACCGCCTTTCTCGATTCTGCCCCAAACCGGCTCGCAGACCTATCTCCCGCCGATGCAGCCTACAGCGCCTACGTGCGCGTTGTTGATGTGCCGGAGGCAGCGGCAGGACGCTACCTGGAAGTTGTGATGAACGACGAACAAGAATTGGCGATAGGATACCTCAAGGCAGACCGACAAAACGGCAGAGGCTAGAAACTGGAGCCATAATCCTCTGACCAGGAAACGTGCGAGCCTTAATGATGTCGTGCGCCCAGAAGAAAGGCCAAAGTGCTGAGTCGCCTCAGACCCAACCACGCAACTTGCAGGCCTCAGCTACTCGCCCCACAGCCACCACGTAGGCGGCCACCCGATTCTCCACCTGATAGTCCTCAGCAGCCTGCACAACGGCATTAAAGGCTGTGGTCATCTTGTCATCCAGAAGATCGTGAACATGCTGCTCAGGCCAGTAGAACTTGTAGGCGTTCTGCACTTGCTCAAAGTAAGAAACGGTCACCCCTCCAGCATTACAGAGGAAGTCAGGTATGACATAGCGTCCAAGCTGATGCAGAATCTCATCGGCTTCCGGGGTCGTGGGACCATTGGCCAGCTCAGCGATGATTTTCGCTCTAATCTCAGCCGCGTTCGCTGCTGTGATCTGATTCTCAAGCGCGGCTGGCACCAGCACATCGACGTCCAACGTCAGCAGTTCCGCGCTGTCGAGGCGCTCTCCTTCCGGGTAATCAACCACCGCCCCAGTCTCTTGTTTGTGGGCGCAGAGCGCCGCTGGATCGAAACCATCATCGTTATAGACACAGCCCTGGGAGTCGGAGACCGCCACCAACCGGAGGCCGAGTAGCTCAGACCCCAACAGTGCTGCATACTGGCCGGCGTTGCCGAATCCCTGGATCGCCATAGTCGCACCTTGCGTAGCAATGCCCAGACGTCGGGCCGCCTCACGAACACAAAACATGCCGCCGCGGGCAGTGGCATCCTCGCGCCCGGCAGAGCCCCCCAGTGACAACGGTTTGCCGGTGATCATGCCCGGCACATTACGGCCGTTCAG
>PWVB01000408.1 GCA_003562365.1 Anaerolineae bacterium | reverse complement strand
GGCACGGACCAATAGCGGCGCGCCAGTTGCAGCATGCTATATTCTCCGCTCTCGACCAGAAGCTGGCCCACATGCCGATCCGAAGGCAGGTATTCATGCCCGAACTGCCTGACGTAGAACGATTCAGAATGTACCTGGACGCCACATCATTGCACCAGGAGGTGTCGGCAGTGAAAGTCCATGACGCCGACGTCCTTAGGGAGGTTCCCGCGCAGAAGTTCCGGTCGGCGCTGGGGGGCGGATCGTTCGAGGCTACCTCACGCCACGGCAAATTCCTGTTCGTCCACCTGGAGTCGTCACCGCTGTTGGTCCTTCACTTCGGCATGACCGGGTACCTGGATTATGCCGCCGATGACCGCCGGCTGCCGCAGCACACGCGGGTGGTGTTCCACTTTGTCGGGGGCCATCGGCTGGCCTATGTATGCCAGCGAAAGCTTGGCAGGGTGACCCTGGCGGAGAAGCGCGAAGGGTTCATCGCGCAACACCAACTCGGCCCGGACGCGCTCGACGGACACTTTACCCTCAAGGCGTTTGCCCGGCGCTTGGCGGGCCGCCGGAGCGTCGCGAAGTCGGCGCTGATGGACCAGTCGATTCTGGCGGGAGTGGGAAACATCTACGCCGACGAAATCCTGTACCAAGCCGGGATCGCCCCCAATCGACGCGTTTCCGACATGGACAAAACGGATTTGCGTGACCTTTATCGTGCCATGCGGCGAGTGCTGAAGACGGCCATTCGCAAGAAGGCCGAAATCTCACGGCTCCCGAGGACCTACTTGCTGCGGCGGCGCGATGCCGATGGGCAGTGCCCTCGGTGCGGCTACGAACTGAAAACCGCCAGGATCGCCGGCCGGGGAACCTATTTCTGCTCCCGTTGCCAGACGTGACCCCCCACCCGCCCGGCGCCGGCGGCAAATTGTCGCCTCCCACCGACATCTTGTCGCACCAGTCGGCGTCGCACTTGCTGTGCTATCCAGACATTGCTGTGTTGGGGGCACATCTGAAGGTCGTTCCCACTAACGCACCGATGGCATCTGAATTGCGGTATCTTATTTTAGCGAGACCGAACACGAAGATGGAAGGAACTGCCATGTCGGTGCAAATCTTGATCGCCATTCATAATGCTAGCCCGGGAACGGGGACCTTCGCGTTGGCCACGAGTTGGGCACAACGATTGAACGGGGCAATTCTTGCGATGGGTGTGGTGGACGAGTCGACCGCAGTGCCGGCTTCCGTTTTGGCCGGCGGCTCTGCCAGCATGGGCAATATTGCGGTACCCGACGCCAACGCCCTGCGAACCAAGGCTGAAAAATACGTGACGGAAGCCCTGCGCGAACTGGAAAGTCACTGCCAGGACGCCGGTGTCGCGTGCCGCCACGTTGCCAAGGAGGGTAACCCGGAAGAAGCGATCTGCCTGGAGGCCCAGCGGTGCGACATCGTCGTACTGGGGCGGCAATCGACCCCGAATCCCGATTTCGGCATTCCGACCCGAGAGATACTTTCGGGGATCCTCCGGCACTCCCCCCGGCCGGTGGTTGCCGTTCCGGGCCATATTCAACAGGGGCAGGGGATCTTGGTGGCTTATGACGGAAGTCTACAGTCCGCGCGTGCCCTCCAGGCCCTGGTAGCCACGGGCCTGAGGCGTCTCGGTACCATTTTGGTTGTGGGTGTGCATCCCGAATCGGAACAGGTCGCAAACGAGCACGCGGAACGGGCCGTCGAATACTTGGCGGCGCACGGTCTGGCCGTCGACAGGCGGATCGTAGTGAGCGACAAGTCGGTCGAGTGCGTAATCGCCGACGAGGTCCAGGCCGGAGGCGTTGAAATGATCGTTATGGGGGCCTATGGTCGGTCGCGGCTGGCCGAGTTTTTCCTCGGGTCGACCACGACGAAGGTGATGGACGGGGTGCCGGCCCCGGTGTTCCTGTTCCATTAGACCTGCCTGACGACCGGGCCATTGGCACACAAGTTGCGATTGACAAGCAGGTGAGCCGCACCGCCAAAACGTTGCGGACCGCGCATTTATCACAATCCTGGCAGGGGAGATTACGATGTTCGGCACAGGACTTCGCCTATTCAAGCTTTTTGGGTTCTCCGTAGAGATTGACGCAAGCTGGTTGATCATTGCGGTGCTGGTCACCTGGTCGCTGGCGGCCGGCCTCTTTCCGGCTTTGTACCCCGATCTGCCCACAGCCACCCACTGGTGGATGGGAGTGGCCGGAGCCATCGGCCTGTTCGCCTCCATCGTCGTGCATGAGTTTTCACACTCCCTGGTCGCGCGACGCCAAGGGCTGGAAATGCGAGGCATTCGGCTGTTCATTTTCGGCGGGGTGGCGCAAATGGACGAGGAGCCCGAGAATCCCATCGTCGAGTTGACCATGGCCATTGCCGGGCCGATTGCCAGCATCGCCATCTCGGTGGCGGCCTTGGGCCTGAATGTTCTGGGGGGGCAGCTTGGCTGGCCAACGCCGGTGACGGCCGTCTTGCTGTATCTGGCCTGGATTAACGCCCTGCTGGCCGTATTCAACATGATCCCTGCCTTTCCGCTCGACGGTGGCCGCGTCCTGAGGTCGATCCTGTGGAAGTTGAAAGGCAACTTGCAGTGGGCCACGCGCATCGCCACGTACGCCGGGACGGGGTTCGCCGTGCTTCTGATGGCCCTGGGCGTGTTGAGCATGTTCCAGGGCCAGTTTATTGGCGGGATGTGGTGGATTCTACTCGGGTTGTTCTTGCGAACGGCGTCGGAGGGCTCCTACCACCAAGTGCTTGTCCGGCGCGTTCTGGGCAAGGAGCCGGTAGAGAGCGTGATGCGAACGGAACTTCACACCGTGCCGCCTTCCATTTCCATCGAAGACCTGGTCGAGAACCACGTATACCGCCATCATTTCAAGATGTTCCCGG
>PWVB01000360.1 GCA_003562365.1 Anaerolineae bacterium | reverse complement strand
CCTACGCCAGTGGATACGATCCAGACCAGGCAATCAAAGGCCTAGAGACTGCGGGCTTCACGCGCACCGTGGACAACGGATGGGAGCGCGCCACTCAAACGTTGGCGCTGGAGCTGCTCATCTCGACCCGGGCCCCCAACGCGGATATCGCAGCCCTGCTTCAAAGCCAGTTCAAGGCCGTCGGCGTACCCGTCATCATCCGACAAGTGGACAGCCGAGCTGTGATGCAGACGACCGCGGAAGGTGCCTATGATCTACTCTTGTGGCGGTACGACTGGAACGATCCTGACGCCCTGCGGATCTTTTTCTCCAGCCCACGCATTGGTCGAACCAACCGTATCTATTACAGCAACCCGCTGGTCGATGCGCTCCTCGAGGAAGGAGCGCACACGCTCGACAATACGGCTCGACAACGGATCTACAGTGAGGCACAAAGGCTTATGCTGCTCGACGCACCGCTACAGCCTCTGTACAACCCCGTCGACGTCATCGCGGTCAGGAACCGGGTGGTGGGCGCACAGGTGAGTTATATGGGGCGTCTTCTGCTCAACGATGTACGCATCGCAGCAAGCACGCCGTGACGACGGCGATCCGTTGATCGTGTGCGGGGCACGATGAGTCTGCAACGACTGCTACAACGCCTAGGTGAGGCGGTCCTGAGCCTTATCGTGGTCAGCTTCTTGATCCACGCGGCGCTGGACGTCGTGCCCGGCGACGCTGCCGACACGTTGGTCGGTGATAGCGCCAGCACGGCCCAAATGGAAGTCCTGCGGCGTGAACGTCATCTGGAGGCCCCCTTCCTGAAACGCTACGGACAATACCTCCACAACATCGTCCTGCGCGGTGACTGGGGCAACTCCTTCATCAGTGGCAGGCCTGTGGCCGGCATACTATGGGAGCGTATGCAGAACACGGTGTTACTCGCCGCCGTATCGCTGGGGCTGTCAACTACACTGGGTATTATACTGGGCGTGCTAACCGTCCAGCATAAACGACGATGGATAGACGGCCTGACCATCGGGCTGACAGCCATAAGCATGGCCTGTCCTACCTATTGGACAGCCTTACTGTTCCTCAGGATCTTCGCGGTACAGTTGCGCTGGGTTCCGGTCGTTGGTGAAGGCAATCTTTACAGCCTTATCCTACCCACCTCGACGCTCAGCCTGCCACTAATGGCAGCGATCCTGCAGTTCGTGCGCACCCATATGCTCACCGAGACACGTGAACCTTACGTTTACACCGCCCGAGCCAAGGGAGCAACGGAATCTCGAGTGATGCGCTGTCACGTTCTGCGGAACAGCCTCCCCCCCGTGGCGACAGCAATCGGGCTGCATTTCGGACATTTGCTGGGCGGCACCTTTGTAGTAGAGACCATCTTCTCGTGGCCCGGTCTGGGGCGCTTGATGGTGCAAGCTATCTTCGACCGAGACCCACCAGTCGTAATTGGGGCCGGTTTGCTCATCGCTGCCATCTACATAGCAACTAACTTGGCGACCGACCTGCTGCAGGAGTGGCTTGATCCCCGCACGGCGTGCAGCGCCCTGTGATGGCGAGATGCGGTCATGAAAAGTGAGATAGCGACCCACCCGCCTTCACCTGATGGATTAAAGCTTGCCGACATCCCTCAGGCAGCGACGCCATATCGATCTGGTGCTGGCTTTGCCCAAACAGTGCGATGGGCCGCCGAGCGAGTTCCTTTGAGCCTATGGGTCGGTCTGGCCCTGACGATCAGTTTGCTGTCGGCAGCCGGACTGGCACCGGTGCTGGCACCCCATGCACCTGACGCTGTGTTAGCAGGGCCCCGTCTGGACCCACCGAACACCAACCACTGGCTCGGGACGGATGCCCTAGGACGCGATATGTTGAGCCGCGTCCTTCACGGTGCTCGATTGGCGCTGGCCGGCGCAGTGCTGGGGGTAGGGTCGGCTACCATCTTGGGTGTACCGCTCGGGATGCTGGCTGGCTATCACGGAGGCCGACTGGATCATCTGCTCTCTCGGCTGGTGGAGATCTGGCTCGGATTGCCACCTCTACTGCTGGCCACGATCTTCGTCGCCCGGACCGGTCCCTCCTTCATTAATGCCTTGCTAGCCCTAGGCCTTGTCAGTGCCCCCTCTTTCTACAGGGTCGCCCGCAGTCGCGTGCTCTCTATCCGGGAACAGGGATACATCCGAGCAGCCAGACTCCTGGGTGCCAGTGACGCTCACATCATCGCCCGCCACCTGCTCCCCAACAGCGTGCCCTCCATCCTCGTGCTGATCACGACACGGGTAGGCCGGTTTATCCTCGCGGGTGGTGCCCTGACCTTCGTCGGACTTGGTGCCCAGCCCCCTCAGCCGGAATGGGGCGGGCTTCTTGCCGAGGGTCGCCACTACATCACCGCCGCGCCCTGGCTCGCCATCTACCCCGGCGTTGCCCTCACCTTAACCGTCTTGGGGCTGAATATGCTTGGCGAAGGTTTACGCGACCTCGTTGATGGCCAAAGCCAACAGCGATAGAAGCTCATTTCTGATCCTTCCAGGCGGCCGGCCCCGACATCGACGCTGACGCCGGGCGGCCTGTGCTGACAGCTCCAGTGACTCCATCCTGCGCAGACACTTTGAAAGCCCACTGACACCCTCTCCCCCTTTGTTGGAGGAGAGGGTGTCAGTGGCAAATTGAAAATGAGCCCCATTGGGTCTTACATCGCTTTCCGCGAGGACGAGAGCCGAATTCGGCAAGGCTACGCGGCTGAGAACTTGGCGGTGCTCCGTTATCTCGCGTTGAATCTCCTCGAAAAAGAGGCATCTGCGCAAGTTGGTAGCACCACATTTAACCGTGGTCAGGTAAGCCACTCAGCTTGGAGGGCTAAGAAGGCCTTGGAGGGCCGTCCCCGCCGTTTCGGAAGCTGGGGCGGATG
>PWVB01000001.1 GCA_003562365.1 Anaerolineae bacterium | reverse complement strand
GCTGCTATGGACGCGAAAAGATCAAAGTTGCTGCGTCACACGGTGATAAAGTCAGTCGGCAGTGCAAGGGGGAGTCCGCATTTTGTTGTCTCAGGCTTCGTTCATTCTGCGAGTATGCCCGGCAACTGCCGTCACCTGTGTCTGGTACCTCGCTATGTGCTCTCTCCAATCGTCTTCGACTACCTTAGTGAGCAGGATGAAAGAGATGGGACTGAGTGTCTGCTCGCTGCTCTGGGTAGGCTAGCTGTGCATCGGGAATCGCTCTGGGCGGTGAAGATGCGCGTTGATCAGAGGTGTTTTGATCTCAGCAGCTTCCTGCTCTACAGCCGCGCTTTCATATACTTCAGCCTGCAGGACGCGGAGGTCGGTGTGGCCGTTCGGGAGTATCTTGAAGAATTTGTGCGTTGAACTGATGGCCTGGAGGATCGGCGCCATGCCCGAGAGAACCCGCAATGAAACGCAAAGTGCTTATCGTAACGGATAACGGATCGCTGGCGCAGCTGCTTCGCCACGCATTCGAGGCGGCTCACATGACTGTGCTGACCGCGGACAGCGCCGAGAACATGATGGCGCTGCTCGAGAGCCATCAGCCGAACCTGATGATCATGCAGTCAGAACTACGGGACATGTCGCGAAGCGAACTTGCGAATCTCTGTAGCGAACCGGAGAAATCAGCGCTTGTCCTGCTCGATGATGAGGGCGAAACGAAGCAAATTGCGGTGGAGTCGGACGAGAAGGATGTCGAAGAGGGCGCCGAAATCGCGCCGGACCCCCTCCATATGATCAGTGCGGATACCGAGAGCAGTCGTTGGACAGCCGAGCATCGGAGAATGCGCTGCCTGTCTGTGGGTGATGTCACGCTCGATCTCAACGGTCACGCCGCGACCGTAGGAGATCGTTCCAGGTCACTGAGTCCGCTTGAAACCAAAGTACTGCAGGTGCTGATGGAACACTTTCCACGTGTGGTACCGCCCGAGTTATTGGCGGCGCACGTGTGGCCTGATGCCGAGGGCGATCCGTCAACACTCGCCGCGGGGATAAGTGGGCTGCGCGCAGCGCTGGCTGATGATCCCCTGGGCCAATCTCGCATCCGGCATGTGGAAGGTTACGGTTACAGAATCAGCCTGACGAACGATTAGCGTCAGGCTTGACGTACTTGTAACCGTAGCTACGTACGGTCACAAGCCGTTGCGGTTGCTTGGGATCATCCTCGATCTTCTTCCGCAGGCGATAAACGTTGGTCTCGACTATGTGTCGATCATAGCCACTATAGCCCCAGACCGAGGAGAGTATCTGTTGCGCACTTACAGCGGAGCCTGCATGTTCGATGAAATAGCGAAGGACTTGGAACTCGGTTGCTGAAAGATGTATCTCCTCTCCGTTGACGAAAGCCTGGCGTTCATTTAGGATCAGTTCCACTCCATCGCACTTGAGTCTGGAATGAGGCTGGGTGATGTCGGAGGAGGACGTTTGCGCCAGCGATGTTACCGTGCTACGCCGAAGTATGGCGCGCACCTGGGCCTCAAGTTCCTTCAGACTCAAGGGCTTTGTCATGTAGCCATCGGCGCCAAGATCAAATCCATTGATCCGCGATTTCTCGTCATCCTCGCATGAGATGATCAGCACCGGCAGGTTGCTCTGGGTTCGGACAAGCTGCAATACTTCTTCTCCGGCCATATCGGGCAAGTTGAGATCAAGAAGCAATAGATCGATGGGGCGTGTGGTCGCGATGTCCACCCCCGCAGTTCCCGTGGGAACCCGGGATACAACGAAGCCTGACCCCTCGAGCCTCCGCTTTATCGCTTCCGCCAGATTGACGTCATCGTCGATCAACAACAGTTGACCACTCTGACTATGCATCATTCGACCCTCCCCAGAGTTTGGACAGTCAGCCGGCGGTTGGCTAACTGACGCCCGCGCTCATTCGCCAACCCATCTGCAGGGTGCTGCATAGCCTACAGGCAATTCGTATAAAGTACGTCAAAGGTTAGTGTCATGGTTGCCGTTATGCATTAGCATGAAGTAGATTACAGTTGTTATGCTGCCCCTTATACAGAGAGCGCAAGCGGCACAGTTGAAGCAAAGTATTACTTCAAATATGCTAGGGCCAAGACCTCTCAAATATTCTCACAGATACCTCACAGTAACGCCTCTACACGGCAACGAAAGAGCCCGTCTTCTTCGAGGTACCTGACCTTGCCCTCCGAAGTTGGACCATCTGTAGTGAGAGTGTTTTGGTGGGTCGGGGTTTTCACGAACCTCCTCAGGCGGATAGCGTACGATAGATTGAACGGCACATTGCCCGTATATTGGGACACTTGGGCAGGCGTTAGGATGATTCGGATACCGCCTGGCAGTATGATGTACCTGAGGGAACCATCGAACGGTGACGTAAGGAGTTTGGTGCGATGAAGAGATTCGAGAGTTGTGCAGGCTGAAGGAACTGAAGGCCGAGAACTTCCGCCTGGTGCGGAACGACGGTCTCCGCAGTGTGGCGAGTTACCGAAGCAGACCATCAACACCCGCCATGGCAGGGCTGGCCTCGAAATCGATGATGCAGTAGTATTGCCACCACCGCATCCTGGCAGCAGGTGGCCTTCCCGTTAGTCGGGAGGGGTCTCTCCTCTCAGCGCTGCCTCTATCTGCGGCATTATTATCTCAGGAGCATGGTTCTCCTGAAGGTAAGTACGGGCAGGGATGATGTAATCCGCGCTGTTGGCACAGGCACGGTGGATTGCGCTCACGAGGTCTTTGGTCGTCGTGGCGTGGAAACCGAGATCGTACTGCTCGATTACGCCATCTGGGTCGAGAGTCGAGACCACGGGACGTCCGTGGCTCCACGCCTGCAGGATCGAATTCGAGAAGCCTTCGACGCTGGAGGTGCAGAGGTAAACGGATGCT
>PWVB01000058.1 GCA_003562365.1 Anaerolineae bacterium | reverse complement strand
TTGCTGTTAAGGAACCGGAACTTGGAGCATCCTAATCCACCTTATTCTTCCCATTTCGTGGTCTTGACAATGGGGGTCACTTTACTGTTGGGGCCTGATTGCCGGATCTCACAAATCTGCCGCCGATGCCACTTCAACACTTCGTTGCTGAAGCAATAGCATTGACACGTTACCTCCGTTGATCACGCAGATCACGTATCGAAGCCAACCGGTGAGCAGAAGATCAAGGGCAGCGAGGCTGGCGATCTAGTGCACGGTGAGTGACACAGTTTCCTGCGTGATGGTTGAGGGAATCTCCTCACCGCTCGACGTCGCCAATACCACCTGACGCAACGCAACCTCAGCAGTACCGGAAGCCCGGGCACGGAAGATGATGCGAAGCAATACACCGCTTCCGTCCACACCGCGGCGCGGCGGCATGTGGGAGACAGCATAGTAGATCAAACCGGACTCGTTATCGGCAAGATTCCTGACCACGAAGTCCGGATTCAGCAGATCGCCATCGCCAATCTGGATCCCCGGGCGCAGCGGTTTCGCGTCGACGACCTCCAACCGGGTCACATCGAAGGTTAGGTGGGCTTCGGCGCCAAATAGATCCACGACGCGATCCACAACCACTTTCAATTCGACCGTCGCCCCTTGTTCAACCACCAAGTAATCCAGACGCATGGTGGCTCCCACCCGATCGGTGGCGGCCATCTTCTCCACCGGGGTCGTCGTAGAGGGGACAACTAAGGGTGGCACCATCTGCCTGCTGCAAGCATTTAGCAGTAGCAGCGCCATCGCCGCAAATCTCCACCATCCCTTAGGTATCTGCATCGAGCTCTCTTTCTGTGCCGATCGTCTCGGTCGCGAGCCAAACAACAACAGCCAACGACAGCACATAGACAAATGCCAGGTCAATGGCGAAGTACCCGACATCCACCAAGCCGTGGGCCAGAGCACCCGCCATAGAGGCCATCACGCCGATGCCCAGGGCCTTAGAGCTGGGTTTTCGTAACCGCCGCAGCGGGATCGCGCGCCGCCAGAAAAGGAATTGACTCCACACAAAAAGCGCCAACCCCGGCAGGCCCAGACGCACGGCGAAATCCAGTGCCACGTTATGCGGGTGCGAGAGGTTGAACTCCTCCCAGGCCGTGGGCAGAACATACCGGGTTCGATAGGCATACAGGAAATTATCCGGACCGACCCCCAGTATCGGTCGGTCACCGATCATCTGCAGTGAGCTATGCCACAGCGCGATCCGAAAGCTCGTGGTCCCCTCCGCGATGTCGAACATCCCGGAAAAGCGTGGCGTCCTAGACAAAGGAATCAGCAGCATCAGCACCAGCCCCAGGATCCCCAGCGTCACCCGGCGCCAGGACCTTCCGGCTAAGAGCCCTAATGTCACCAGAGCAACCGGAAGGCCGAGGAGGATGGCGCCGCGCGACAGTGTAAGCAGCAGGGCCAAGCCTATCGGTAGCGCTGCCAGCGTGTAGGCCAACCGCCGACGGTCGCTCACCAGCACCTGCAGCCCGCGACGCCATCGCCGGATTCGCACCTTGTCCGAGACCGCTGGCGGTTCTGCTCCCAGCGCCACAGCGATCAGCAGGGGCAGCGCCCGTCCCAGGTAGAGGCCAACGTTGTTGGGCGAGCCGTAGACACTGACCAAACGCCGCATACCACCCTCTGCCGTAATTACGGTACCGACGAAATACTGTCCTAACCCCACCAGAGCAACAAACACTGCACCGATCACGAAGCCGTCAATCACCCGCCAACGGTCTCGCCAACGGCTAACACCATCCTTGAACCTGGGCAGCGTTACCAGCGCCAGCCAGACAAGGACTGGTTCGAGGATCACCAGACGCAACTCGCGCAGCGCCTCACGCCGATGCCGAGCGAATAGCGTGGACATAACGGCGATCGCCACCAACAAAACCAACGGACGCAGGAAAGTGCGCACGGTGTGCGTCAGGAGATCACCAGCATCCCGTCGCCTGCGAGAAACCGCGATCGTCTGCAATGCCCAACCAACCAGCGTCGGTATCAGCACCAGCTCAGACAGCGAAAATGACCTCCCACCCAAGGCCAAAGGATGGGTGTGTATCGCATACAACGGAGCAGCGGCGAGGGTAAGCGCTAGCCCCAGTTCCGGGCGCAGCAAAACAATCACCGCTAACACAGCACCCGCCGCCAACATAAACAGAAACCAGGGCGAAAAGTAGAAGAGCCCCGTCGTGAGCGCCAGTGCCACGATGCTCCCGTGATCGCCAAGACGACGATAGAACCCGGCGCTGGCCCATACTTGCCATGCAGCAAAGAGCGTGACAGCCGCTATCAAGAACGACAGCGGGGCAGCTATGCCACCCGCGATGCGCTCTTGAAAGCTGCGTGCCGCAGCCCCGACCCGCCCCCAGGAAACACGTGGTGCGGCCCAACCGACACCCAGAAGCCCGAGAAGCCCGAAGCTGATCAACGCCGCCAGTCCCCATCGGTAGGTAGCCCGCTCAGGCGGGGAATTCACAATGCGCCAGTCGGCCAACGCCCACTGCCCCCATCCACGCTCAGCCACCACCTCGACGGTATGCGAGCCGGCCGTCAAACCCTCCGCCAGGGGCACAGTTGCCATCGCTGCGAGAGGATCATACAACACCAAGTAAGCGCGACCCGCCCGATCACGGGGCAAGGCCGGCGCCGTGTCCGAGGTTGTCGCGCACACAGGGTTGGGCCGCCAGGTAGACGTCGTAGTTCGTGTTGCCGGCTCGCGCCGTAGCGCAGGCGTTGAACACGGCGTTGTAGCACTGCTGGTGGAGTTCGATCTGTTCTTTGGTGGGCCTCATGTTCCCGCACACGTAGGTACGGGTGAAGTCACCCCAGTACCCGTTGAAGCAGCCGCCGATGTCGATGACGACGAGGTCGCCCTCGCGG
>PWVB01000245.1 GCA_003562365.1 Anaerolineae bacterium | reverse complement strand
TGCCCAACCCGATCCACCATCAGGGCGACTGGCACGGACACGAGGGGGTGGGTGCTTTCAAGACTTCGCAGCAAGCCTATGACACGCTGCACATCGGCAACCCGCAGCAGGCCGCACAGCTGCAGGCCGGCGAGGAGGATGTGGCGGAGGAAGCTGAGGCACCGGACGCGCCCCAGCCAGACACTGGCGCAGTCGAGTCCCACACCAGCGCTGGTGACCGAGAGGCTGAAGAGACGGCGTAGACAGGATGGCGACTGCGACTGCTGTGCTGGGATCGCATCGATCACGTCGGACCACTTATTCCCTGAGCTTATGAACAGATAAGGAGTCGCGAAAATGGCACTCAAAGTCGGTCTGGTTGGCATGCGCGGCATCGGTAACACTCACGCCAGGGCTCACACCGCCGACCCACTTTCGGAGCTGGTGGCGGTCTGTGATATTATCGAGGAGCGGGCGGACGCTGCGGCGGAGACCTATGGTGTCCCGGCTTATTACAGTCTGCGCGATATGCTGCGCAACGAGGACCTTGATGTCGTCGACGTCACCACCGGTGGCTATGAGAATGGGAGCTGGCATTTCGAGCCGGCGATGGAGGCACTGGAGGCTGGCAAGCACGTTCTGGTGGAAAAGCCGATCTCCAATGACATTGACGAGGCTCGCCAGATGGTGGCCAAGGCCTTCGAGGAGGATCTCTATTTGGGCTGCAATCTCAATCACTACTTCACACCGCCGGCCGAACAGGCACGAGCCTATATGGACAGCGATCGCATTGGCGAGCTCGTCTACTGCCTGCACAAGATGGGATTTCCCGGTGGTGAGGCGACCTATAGCTACTCGAGCGCCCCGCGTTCCGAGGGCTTCCCCTACTTTCACGTCAAGGCCTTTCTCTCGCACCCGTTCAGTATCATGCGCTATTTCTGCGGCGATGTGACCCACATCCAAGCCTTCCTCGACCGGCCAAGCTTCCGCAAGGCCGCAGGGGACTTGATGCTTTCGATCAACAGCATTCATATGCGTTTCCAAAACGGGGCTGTTGGCTATCTGCTGAGCCAGCGCGGAGATGCAACCTTCGGGCTGGGCGGATGGTGGAGTGTCGAGATCGCGGGCACCCGCGGGACCTTCTGTATCGAGAACTGTATTGAGAAAGTGACCTTCTGGCCCTCGCCAGGCACCGATGACGCCGCTGAGCCGGAGAACCTCGTGCTGGGCGCTGCTCCGCCGCCCACTGTCACCGAGTCAGGGGTCACGGACTTCGGTGAGACATTCCCCCTGCGTATTCACGCCTTCTTGGAGGACGTGACCAATGGGGTGCCCAAGGACAAGCTGCGGGCCTCTGGCCGCGATGCGCTTGCGGCGTTGGAATACACCTGGGCGGCTATGACGTCTTACGAGACAGGCGGTGCGTTGGTGCAGCCGCATCCACTGCCCACGGTCCATGGGGACCCGCGTCTGGTGGCATAGGTGCTGTCAACCTTAGCGCGGGCGGATAAGGAGTTTGGACGATGTCACTGGTGACCATTATTGGGCGCGGCCATTCTGGGACGCGGATCATCTCTCACACCCTTTATGCCAGCGGTGTCTATATGGGGGAGCCGCTCAATCGCTCCGGCGATCTCGTTCCGCCGCAGGCGATCTACGAAGCCTGTCGCGTTTTTGCCCGCTACATCACATGGGATGGTGATCTCTCCTGGGGCTGGGGCGCAGCACAGGCAGCGGAGATCCCGGCGGCGTTCAAGGATCTCCTTTATGCTTATCTCAGGTCCGTGCTTCAGAGCTCGGCGCCGTATCGTGGCTGGAAGATCCCGGAGACGACCCTGATTTTGCCTTGGGTGCTGCGGCTTTTTCCAGAGATCAAGGCCATCTACTGGGTCCGTAATCCCCGGGACTGCATCCTGGGGCGGCACGTGACCGATGATCTAAAGCGCTTTAGGGTTCCCTATCCCTTGACACAGGACGAGCGGCGGCGCCGAGCGATCTCTTGGAAGTATCAGTACGATCTGGTGCAGGCCACCCCTCGACCGGATCAATGGATCGAGATGCGCTTTGAGGACTTCGTGCTACGCCGCGATGCGGAGGTGGCGCGGCTGGAGGAGTTCCTCGGCATCGATCTGGCCCGCGTCCCTGTCCGTCCGGAGGCGGTTGATCGCTGGCGGAGCGCTGAGGGAACGACGTACTATGATTTCCTGGCGCCCGCGATGGCTCGGTATGGATATGCACGTCCGACCGATGTGGAGGCTAGACTTGCGTTCCACGCCGGCTAGACGGCTGGCGTCTGGTTGATGGGAGGTGCAGAATGTTGAGGGTAGCTGTGATTGGTATGGGGCCGATCGGCAATCGTCACGCGATGCTCTACCAGGAGGATCCACTGGCGGAGCTGGTGGGGGTTTGCGACATTATCTCCGAACGGGCCGATGCGGCTGCTGGGCGCTTTGGGGTACCGGCTTTCTACGATGCGCAGGATATGCTCGACGCGCTGGCGCCGGACGTGTGTAGCATCGCAACGGCGGGATATGAGAACGGTAGTGACCATTATGAGCCCACTTTGCAGGCGTTTGAGGCCGGATGTCACGTGCTGGGCGAGAAACCCATCTGCAATGAGATCGACAAGGCTGAGGAGATGGTGGCCCGCGGTCGGGATAGGGGGCTCTGCTACGGTATCGATTTGAATCACCGTTTCACCCAGGCTGCCCAGATCGCAAAACGCTGGCAGGAGGAGGGTCGCTTGGGCGAGTTGCTCTTTGTGAATATGGCGATGTGGATAATGAACCCCAACGAGAGCTCGCCCTACTATATGATCAAATCGCTCCATCCACACACCGTCGATGTGATGCGTCACTTCTGTGGCGATATCGCCGCAGTGAACTGCTTTGGGACCAAGGCACCGGGGCGTGAGATCTGGTCTACGGCTTCCTTC
>PWVB01000038.1 GCA_003562365.1 Anaerolineae bacterium | reverse complement strand
TTTGATGATATTCGTCTGCGACTTGCTTTGCAGTTTTCCATAGTCAAGACATTCTAAATTTGGACAGAAATCACCTGGATGAGCTAATTCTGACATCTCAGCACCTCTCTTGGTATGTTTTCTAGGTCAAATTATACCTGCTCTTTAACAACAACCAAGAGGGGGGACTATCCATATGTGAGTCTCCTTTTTTCGGCGGCGCTATCCAACGCCCTAGGCCGACCTGCCGATGAGCGGCGCCAGATAATCGCGCAGGGCGTCAAGGGAGTAGTGTCGCCGGGCAATCTCGAAGTTATGAGCGAGCACCTCGGCCCGCAGCTGGGGATCCGTCAGCAATGCTACCGCCCGGTCCGCGGCGGCGTCGACGACGTCATGGGCCACCTGCACCAGGCCGAGGTCATCTTGCCCCGCCACCGTGTCGCCCAGGGAGACGACTTCGAGGCCTTTCTCCTTGATGTCGGCGCGATAGACGGGGTACTCAAAGAGCATAATCGGCAACTCGGCGCGTAGAGCCTCCAGGAGCTGGTTGCCCCATCCCTCCCAGAGGCTGGGATAGGTTACGAAGTCGGCGAAGACATAGGTGTCCCACAGGGCGTAGATTTTCCTGCCGTCGCGGGTCTGTCGCCGTGCCGCCACGAGCTCCTCGATGAAGCGTGCCTCGATGCCTGATTGGGCGATCTTCTCCTTGAGCCGCGGTGCGTAGCCGGATTGGTCGTCCTGAGCGTAGCCCGCCAGGACCAGAACAATGCGGCTGTCGGCATCGAAAGGCCGCCCATCGTAGAGGCCCTGCTGGCGCAGTCGCGCCCGGCGGGCTGGGGTGTCCAGGGCACGGACGAAGTCGACCGCCAATTCAATGCCCTTGCGGGCTACGATGCGCGTCGCCTGCAGAATCAGGATGTCGTTGGGCTGCAGGCCGATGCGGGCACGGAAGTCGCTGTTGTAGCTGTCGGCGCGCCACGCCGGGGCGTTGAAGTCGAATATGTTAGGCACGACGGTGGCCTCAATGCCGAGGCGCGCCCGCATCTCCCCTTGGGCCAGGCTGTTGATTACGACATGGCGCGCCTGCTGAAGATGGGGCGGCAGATATTTCTGCGCCAGCGCCAGCGCTGCGCGACACGTTAACGCAACCCCATCGACCCGCTCCCAGTAGAAGTCGTGGTTGTGGGCCACCGCGGGGAGGTCTAGATCGTGCATCACGCGGGTCACCGCGATGGCGGCGGCAGGGTTCGCCGCCACCGACCAGACGTTCTGGGGGATCAGGAGTTCGATCTGCTTCTCTGTGAGAAAGGCTCGCAGCTCTCGCGCAATCTCGTCGGCGAGGCTGAAAAGCTCGGTGCGGTACTCGGCCTCGCTTGCATAGTCGGTGAGGGCGATGAAGGTGTTGCGATAGAGGCGCTCGGCCTTGGCGGTGTGGTGGTACAGTGCCGGGACGCGCGTGCCCTCAGCGGTACCTAAGTCGCCCGCGCAGAGGTATACTTGATGACCCAGCTCCTCCAACACCTGCTTCCACTTGTCGATCTCCAGCGAGACGCCGTCGGTACCGCCGACCTGGTAGTGGATCATAGCGATCTTCATCGATAGACCTCCTGACTTGTCCTGCTGCGGTCACAGTCAAGCTCAAGTGCCATAAGACATCCACGCCCGCCTTTCTGTCAACTAGGAAGGGGATACCAGTGGCGGTCTTCGACCACCCATGAGGGGTCGAAGCCTACGGATCGGGCGCTGCCTCCCTCGATGGCGATCCCGGCGCGCTCGCTGAGCACGAAGAGCCGCTGTCCGGGTTCGGCCGCGTAACGCTCAATGCAGCCGTTGTCCGCCGCGGTGTGATGCACCCAGACGGCGCTGCCCAGAGCCAGGTTCAGTCCTGCTGTGTCCACGAGGCCAACGGCATTGTGATCAAGGTGCCCTGCCGTGACGATGTCGCGACCCAGAACTACCGCGCCGGCGCTCCCGCCGTAGATCGGACGACCGCTCCGGGCAAAGCGGATTAGGCCGTTCGTCAGCCCGCTTCGTCGCAGCTCGTGCAGCAGGTAGAATGTATTCCCGCCGCCGAGGTAGACTGCCGCGTAGCGCTGCAGCGCCGACGGTTGGCGGCCCTCTAGCCGGGTCCACATGTCGATGCGCTCGACGCCCAACGGCTGGAAGACCGAGGCCAGCCAGGTGTAGGCCTTGGAATATTCCGCCTCCGGCCAGCCCAAAGCGATTGGCAGGTAAAGCAACCTGCCGGCAGGTTTGATCCACGCCGCGAACTGCCGGTCAAGGCACGCTGATTCCTGTGCCCCGCCGCCGCCGGCAAGCGCGATTCTCAGCATCTCATACCCAAGCGCCATTACCTTTGTCCTCTCGTATGCCCGCGGGTCCACCGGGGCTAAAATACGCTCGAAAGTTGGCGCCAAACGTCACTTGACAAAGTCTTCTCGCATGCTACACTATTAGACAAATATAACAACATGCCCTTTCTCATGTCGGATTGGGGATTCCTGCACCCTCCGCCCTTTAAAATGATGTGATGCCTGTATCGTTCAGCGACCTTAAGTCCTGCCGCCGATCGCGGGACAAGGTAGTTTTTGGGTTTGAAGTTCTAGTCCATCAGTTTAGCCTGTAAGGAGGCGAATCATGTCAGAGATGGAACTGAAACTGAGCCGACGACAGTTTCTCTACACGTCGGCAATGGCCGCGGCCGGGTTGGCGTTAGCTGCCTGTGCCCCTAGGCCCGATCCTGATGTTGACGAACCTGATCCCGATGTTGACGAGCCGGTGGTGCCCGATCCCGATGAGCCTGTGGATGTCCCCTCGGCATATCAAGAGTCCCCGCAGTTAGCCTCGCTGGTTGATAGCGGTGATTTGCCCCCTGTGGACGAACGGCTCCCGGCCAACCCGCTGGTGCTGGTGCCCCTGAACGAGATCGGCAACTACGGTGGCCCCGTGGAGACCTTCTACTCCTGGGAGGGACATTGGGCCGAGTGTATGTACGGCCATTCGCCCCTACGCTGGATCGACGACGGTCTCGACATCGCCCCGGGTGCCTGCGAGTCGTGGGAAACTAACGCCGACAACAGTGAGTGGACCGTTGTCTTCCGCCGTGGTATGAAGTGGTCTGACGGTGAGCCGGTGACGGTGGACGACGTGTTGTTCTGGTGGAACGATCTCGTGATGAATCCCGATCACGGGGATGCCCCCCCCGACTTCGGCACCTCGGCTGCCGGCACGTTGGTGGAGCTAGTCAAAGTCGATGACTATACGCTGACGCTGCGCTATGATACTCCCGCCCCCCTTACTGCCAAACGCCTGGCGATGTGGGTGAACGCAGGGATCGGCCCGCGGTGGATCGTACCCTCCCACTACGTACAGCAGTTTCACCCGGACTACAACGACGCCTACACGGACTATGAGGAGTTTGATATCCGCGTCCATCACCGATCCAACCCCGATTGCCCGTCGCTTAACTCCTGGATGGTAACGCGGTATGAGCCTGCCGGGCGACAGGTGTGGGAGCGCAACCCCTACTACTACGCCGTGGACACCGAGGGCAACCAGCTCCCTTACATCGACCGGATCGATGCGGAGTTCGTCGAGGACTCGGAGGTGCAAAAACTGAAGATTATGCAGGGCGACATCGACTGGGTGCACTTCCACGCGGCCACATTGGCCGATGTCGGCACGATGCGGGACAATGAGGATGCCGGTAACTACGAGGTGCGCTTCTGGGACAGCGGTTCTGGCACCGGGATGATGTACTTCTGGAACCACGACCATCCCGACGATGCTCGTCGCGAGCTCTACCGCATGCCAGAGTTCAAGCAGGCGATGTCCCACGCGCTGGACCGCCCGCGCATCCAGCGCGTAGTCTACTACGACACCGGCATCTTGACCACTGGCACCATGAGCCCCAAGGCCATCGAGTTCAACTTCAGTTCCGAGGCCGAGGCGCTCTATGAGGAGGCGCGCTCCGCTTACGTGGACTACGATCCGGAGCTGGCTATGTCGCTGTTGGACGGCATTGGCGTCATAGATACGAATGGTGACGGCTTCCGTGAGTTCCCCGATGGCAGCCCGCTGGAGGTCAGCGTCGACATCCAGGCGGACGCCGGGGACGAGGCGATGCGCACCTTGGAGATCGCTACCGGGAACTGGGAGGCCATCGGTCTCAACATCGTCGTCAACACGATCGCGCCGGCGGAGTTTGGCGTCAACTGGAACGCCGGGCAGCTGGGCTTCCGCACCAACTGGGAGGTCGGCGATGGTCCGGACCACCTGCTCTACCCGAGCTGGATCGTGCCCAACGAGCCTGCGCGGTGGGCGCCGCTGTGCGGCAACCGCCTGATGTTCAAGGGCACGGAGCGAGAGGATACTGAGCTCGATGTGAGCCCGTGGGATCGTACACCTCCGCGCTTTGCCTCGGTGGAACGGGATCTGATCGGCGAGCCCGTCTGGGAGCTGCAGGAGGAACTCTACCCTCAGGCCATCATCGAGCCCGATGAGTTGACACGCCACAATCTGGTCTGGGACATGATCCGCATCCACATCGAGCAGACTTTCTTCATCGGCACCGTTGCCAACTACCCGCGCATCATCTTCGTCAGCCAGGACATGACCAACGTTCCTTACCGCGAGGATCTGGCGCTGGGCGGTTTCGTCAACCCATGGATCATCCCCTACCCCGCTGTGACCAACACCGAGACCTACTCCTACAAGTAGGATCTGGAGAGCGTTCATAGCGGTCTTCAGGCTGATAGCAGAGGGGAAAGGCATCGTCCGCTTTCCCCTCTGCCCGTTATAATCGTCGTTTGGGACAGGAGGAAACTGGAATGATCAGCTATATAATACGCCGGCTGGGATATATGTTGATCACGTTGGTCTTTGTCACCATCGTGGGGTTCTTCATCATCGAGCTCCCTCCAGGCTCGTATCTGGAGTTTCACATCCAGTCGCTGCGTCAGCAGGGAGGCGATGTGACGCCGGATCAGATTCAGGCGCTGGAGCGTCGGTATGGTCTCGGCGACCCTGTTCACATCAGGTTTTATAAGTGGATCTCAGGATTTCCCCGGGGTGACTTTGGGCAGTCCTTCCAGCACCAGCGCCCGGTGGGCGAGCTTATCTGGAGTCGCCTCGGCTATACCCTACTCATCTCGGTGGCTACGTTGATTGTCAGCTGGGGGATCGCGATCCTGGTGGGGGTTTATTCGGCGACCCACCGCTATACGATTCCTGACTACCTGATTACCGTCTTGCAGTTCATCGGGCTGGCGATCCCCAACTTCCTGCTGGCCTTGGTGCTGATGATATTCCTCCAGCAGACCTTCGGCATGCGGGTGGGGGTGCTCTTCTCCCGGGAGTTCCGGGACGCGCCCTTCTCCATCGCGAAGATGATCGATTTGCTCTCCAATATCTGGGTGCCTATCGTGATTCTAGGGGTTGCGGGCACGGCATGGACCAGTCGTGTGATGCGCGCTAACCTCCTGGATGTCCTGAATATGCAGTATGTTCAGACCGCACGCGCTAAGGGAATCCACGAGCGAAAGGTAATCTGGAAGCACGCTGTGCGCAACGCGCTGCATCCTCTGGTGATGACACTGGGAATGGCCCTTCCCGGCATCATCTCCGGTGAGGTGGTGGTATCGACGGTCCTGAACCTTCCCACTAGTGGCCCTCTCTTCTTCCAGGCGCTGATCCAGCAGGACATGTACCTAGCGGGCACCTTCCTGGTCTTCTTTGCGGTGGCGCTGCTGGTCGGTAACCTGCTGGCAGACATTATGTTGGCAGGGCTCGATCCGCGGATTCAATACAGGTAAAGGACGATAACGATGGTTGAGACGAGTGCAGAGACGATCGCTGCTGATGCAGGCGAAGAGATCAGTGAAGTAGGTGAGATTCCCCAATCCAAGCTGATTTGGATGCGCTTCTCGCGCAACAAACTGGCTCTGATCGGCGGTGTGGGGTTGATCATCATGTACATCATCGTCGGGTTGGGCCCCTTCATTGCCTCCAACTACTACCGCCATCAGAACCAGGACTATCTTTTTGGACCGCCCACCCCATTGACCTTCATCGGGCCTGATGGGCGTTTGGGGCTGCAGCCCTATACCTTCGAGTTCAGCACCCGGCTCGATCCCGAGTCTTTCAAGTTCGTCTTCGATATCGATCGCGACACGCGGGTGCCGCTGGAACTCTTCGTGCGCGGCGATCCCTACTCGATGTTGGGCTTTATCGAAAGCGATATACACTTGCTGGGTATTGAGGGCGAGCAGCGTTTCTATCCCTTAGGGACTGATGCGCTGGGCCGGGATGTCTTCGCCCGGCTGCTGATTGGCGGGCAGGTGTCGCTGACAGTAGGCCTCGTGGGCGTGGCGCTGACGATCATCCTGGGTTCAGTTATGGGTACCATCTCCGGCTACTTCGGCGGCTTGGTGGACGATGTGATGCAGCGGGTGATTGAGCTTATCCTCTCTTTCCCGACCGTGCCGCTGTGGGCGGCCCTGGCAGCGGCACTGCCGCCGATCTCTCGCGACTTCACCGCGGTGCACCGTTTTTTCCTGATCACAGTTATTCTTTCGCTGGTGAACTGGACTGGGCTAGCGCGACAGCTGCGTGGCAAGGTAATGGGCTATGCGGAGTCCGACTTCGTGATGGCAGCCTTGGCGTCGGGTGCCTCGGATGCGCGCATTATTTTCGTGCATATGATGCCCAATGCCTCAAGCCACATCATCGTTGTAGCGGCGCTGGCGATCCCCGGGATGATCTTGGGTGAGACGGCGCTGAGCTTCCTCGGTCTGGGTATTCTCCCACCGGCAGTCAGTTGGGGCTCGATGCTAACGCAGGCGCAGGCTGTGCCCGTCGTGGTTGAGCACCCGTGGTTGATGACGCCCGGTATTGCGGTGGTTCTGGCGGTGCTCTTCTACAGTTTCCTCGGGGATGCACTGCGCGACGCTGCGGATCCCTATTCGATCTAGCCAGAAAGGTACCTGTCCATGTCGGATCAAGTTGGCGTAAAAGAGGCGGGCGCTGATCAACAGGTCGAGCAGCCGAGCCCTCAGAGTAACATTGTTGAGTTGCGCAACCTCCACACCTATTTCTTCACAGATCTAGGGGTGGCGCGCGCGTTGAACGGTGTAACCTACGACATCCCCCGGGAAAAGGTGTTGGGGATCGTCGGCGAGAGTGGGTGTGGCAAGAGCGTGACGGCCCTCTCGATCATGAACCTCATTCAGCCTCCAGGAAGGATCGTGAAGGGGGAGGTGATGCTGCATCGCCGTGATGCCGATGGTGCGACCACCGATGTGCGGCTGACGGACTTGAACCGCCACAGCATTCAGATGCGGCGCATCCGTGGCAACGAGATTGCAATGATCTTCCAGGAGCCGATGACTTCGTTGAATCCTGTCTATACCATCGGGGATCAGATTTCGGAAGCCTTTATGTTGCATCAAGGTGTGGATAGGGAGGAAGCGCGGAGGCGGTCCATCAATATCCTGGATCGTGTTGGAATGCCCTACGCTGACACCGTGGTGGACCAGTATCCGCATCAGCTCAGCGGCGGTATGCGCCAACGGGCGATGATCGCCATGGGGTTGTCGTGCGCCCCGTCCCTGCTGATCGCAGATGAGCCCACCACTGCGCTGGACGTAACCACCGAGGCGCAGATCTTGGACGTCATGCGCGGTCTTCAGAGCGACATCGGTATGAGCATTATGTTTATCACCCACGACCTGGGAGTGATCGCGCAGATGGCGGATGAGGTCGTCGTAATGTATTTGGGCCGGGTTGCTGAACAGGCTCCTGTGGACTCGATCTTCTATGATCCGCTCCATCCCTACACCAGAGCGCTGTTAAGGTCGATTCCACGCGTGGGGCGCGGTACTAAGGAGCGGCTGAAGCCGATTCGCGGAGTCGTGCCGAATCCCTACTCGAACATCACCGGATGTCCCTTTCATCCGCGGTGTGATGAGTTTATGGCCGATGTGTGTGACGTGAATGTGCCGGGGATCACGATGACGGACGATGGACGGGCTGTGCGCTGCTTCCTGTACTCCGATAGGGTGGAGAAAAATGGCTAGTCAAAGAGTAGACTTTGCGGACCCGCATGGTGACAACCTTCTGCTCGATGTCCAAGGGCTGAAAAAATACTTTCCTATCCGTCGCGGCGTCTTCAAGAAGGTGGTGGGCTACGTAAAGGCCGTGGACGACATAAGTCTCTATATTCGCGACGGAGAGACCTTGGGGCTGGTAGGGGAGAGCGGTTGTGGCAAGACCACAGCCGGTCGAACCATTCTCCACCTGCTCGAGCCCACCGCAGGCACGGTCAGGTTCAAGGACCCCGATCAAGGGTGGGTGGATCTTGCCGCGCTGGGACGCAAGGATCTGCGGCCCATCCGGACCAATATGCAGATCATCTTCCAGGACCCCTTTATGTCGCTCAATCCGCGGATGACGGTCAAGCGTATCGTCGCCGAACCCCTGATTGTCAACCGGATGGCGGACGGGCAGGAGCTGAATGATCGGATCGCCGAGGTGCTGAAGGTGGTAGGGCTGCGGCCCGAGTATATGAGCCGCTATCCGCATGCCTTTAGCGGCGGTCAACGCCAGCGGATTGGACTCGCGCGCGCGTTGGTGCTGCGCCCCAAGCTGATCATCTGCGATGAGCCGGTGTCGGCTCTGGATGTCTCTGTTCAAGCGCAGGTGCTGAACCTGCTGGAGGATCTGCAGGAGCAGTTCGACCTGACTTATCTGTTCGTTGCTCACGACCTCTCGGTCGTCGAACACATCTGCGATCGCGTGGCGGTGATGTACGTCGGAAAGCTGGCGGAGATGGCTTCCACCGAGGAGCTCTACTACCATCCAAAGCACCCTTACACGGAGGCGCTGATGGCGGCGGTGCCCAAGCCCGATCCCCGACAACGGGATCGGCCGATCCGCTTGCCGGGAGAGGTGGCCAGCCCTGCCGATCCTCCCAGCGGCTGTTACTTCCATCCCCGCTGCCGCTATTCTAAGCCTATCTGTTCCGAGGAGGCGCCTGCGCTGCGGGAGGTGGAGGAGGATCATTGGGCGAGCTGCCATTTTGCCGGCGAGTTGACGCTGCGCGGTGTGGTTGCTGACAAAGCGACCTCGTAGGCGTGGGTGGAGTGAACACTAACTCGCAGCCTAATCACAAGGGCCGCGGGCAGTTGCTGTCCTATCTGATCGCATGGTTTGGATCCGTCGTCCTGGTCTTGGTTGACATCCTTCTGCTGCGGGCTGTTTTGCTGCGAGGTGCTGCCTGGTATGCTGCCCGGGAGATCACCACAACGGCTCAGCGTATCGAGTTTGATTTTCTGATCGGCTTCATCGACCGGGTACTGCTGTTTGTGATGGTGGTTGCCGGTCTGGGGGGCACTATCATCCTAGAGCACCATTATCGTACCCTGGCGAGGCGGCAACAGCTGCTTCGTCAGGGATGGAAACCGGTGCTCATCCTCGTCGGAATTGGCTTGGGTTGTCAGGGGGTGCTGTTGTTGCTCTGAGGCAGCGTCTCACTCTTAGATGTGAGGCGCGTCGATGAAGGCTAGTTCGCGCTCCAGCATCTTCAGGCGCTCCTCGCGGCGGGTCAGTGCCTGTCGCAGTTGCAGCCGACGCAGCTGCCAGCGGGGATGGTGCAGGATCCGCGTCAGCAGCGTCGGATGTGATTTTGACAGTCGCGCTTCTAGATCCTCATACTCCTCGCGAACTGTCTGACAGACCATCAGCTGAATCCAGTACTTGGCTTCAAGGCCGGAGATCATCTGATGGCGCTGCAAAATGCCGGCGATATCCGCCATAATCTCGATGGCCCGTGCCTGCTGCGCTGCCGGCAGCTCGGCGCGCAGCGCTAATTGGATGCCGGTGTAGGCGCGCTGGTAGGCGTAGAGCGCATCTTTCGCCTCGGGCGAAAATTCGTTAGGGCGCCTATGCAGGTCGGAAAGCTCCGGGGTTGCTAGTTCCTGGGCGAAGGTGTAGTTGTAATTGGCACGCTCCATTGCCAGCTGCGAAGCGAGGTTCAATGCTTTGCCGCAGCTGCGGCAGGAGATCCAGTCGGTATCGTGCGCGTCTATGCCGTGGATCTCCCTCCCGCAATGAGGACACTCAAAGCGGATATCAGCTCCTTCGCTGCTGTTTTTCTCTAGCATTATCCGCAGTTCCTCCGTTAGAGGATCTCGACGGTCATCATTGTATTGTAGAACATGCCCTCGTAGTAGGCGAACTCTTCCTCGTTGGCACCTTGAGCGATCAGGGTCAGCTGACCTTCTCCCCAGTAAGCCGTGCGCACCCAGCGCTTGCGGCGCATACCGTCTTCCGCGAAGGTCAAGCGGGCTTCAAGGATCTTGAAGGTCTTGGTGATTGTCTCCTTCTGCGACTCAATCTCTACCTCTGGGAGCGACTCCAACCCGGCCTGGAAGCCTTCCCGTAGAATCTCGACGTCCTGTTCCGATACTTTGAAGGGCAAGATGTGCTTTTCCGCCGCAAAGCTGGTGTCGTAGCGGTCGCGGTGCGGCGTGAAAATCGCTCCGTGATGTCCTTCACCCATCGGGATCTTTCGCCAATCAGAGGGCAGCCAGAGGGCGTAGCCTCCTTCTTTGTCGATGTGCTTGTGCATCCCGGTGTAGCGTGCGCGCTCTTGAGTCACATTGCCTCCTGCGCCAACCTGCAGTTTCGTTAATGCCCGGGCATTTTGAGCCCCGGGATCCAATTGTCATACCATTTTAACACGGTCTGTGTCTTCGTCAAGGTGGCCGGTCCTTGCTTTTCGGCGGAATTTGGCTAGGATGGAGTCTGATAACGTTGGATGTCGTGCGATTGTCACTCTACAGTGTGACTGGAGACGCGGACATGAAGAAGCTGGCTGTACTGCTGTTCCTGCTGTTCGTGGTCGTTGGGATCTCTGGTGGTGACCCTAACTCCCCGAAGGTCCAGTCCTTTGCAGCACCGCTCGTTTCCTTTTCTCGCTTTGAGCCCCTGGTTGAGCACAGTTCAACGCCTAACGTCCTCGTGCCTGCCCCTGCTGAGCCGCCGATCATCCGGCGCGAACTCTTCGTCGACGCGGACAGCGGCAACGACGGCAACGATGGACAGACCGCGGCCACGGCGTTCCGGACGCTGCAGCGGGCTGCCAGCGTGGCACAGGCCGGAACGGTGGTGCGTATCCTGCCGGGGATCTACCGC